>CATXML010000154.1 GCA_958372035.1 uncultured Collinsella sp.
AGGGACGGTAGCTATATCGCGGGCGGCGCCTATAAAAAGGTTGCCGCGGTGGACGGCGTGGACATCGTGACGACACTCGATGTCAATATCCAGCGTGCCGCCGAGGACGCCCTGGCCGAGGCGGTCGAAAAGACCAAGGCCAAGAATGGCTCGGCCCTGGTCACCGACCCCACGACGGGCGAGATTCTGGCGGCATGCTCGTATCCGACATATGACCAGACCGATCTGGAAAACGCCAAGACCGAGGACATGAACTTGCGCCTGGTTACCGATGCCTACGAGCCCGGCTCGGTCTTTAAGACACTTGTGGCCGGTGCCGGCTTCGACTTGGGCGCCGTGCGTTCGAGCACGTCGTTTGAGGTGCCGGCGAGCATTAAGGTCGGCGACGACACCGTTACCGACGCCGATAAGCGCGACTACACCATGACCATGGACGTGCGTGAGATGATGCGCCGTTCGTCCAATGTGGGCTTTGTCCTGGTGGGACGCAAGATCGGTGCCGATGATTTTGCCACCTATGTGGACAAGTGGGGCATCGGTCATAGCTCCGGTGTCGATTTTCCGGGTGAGAGTCTGGGTATCGTCAAGGAGCGCGACCAGTACGACGGCGCCACGCTGGGCTCGATGAGCTTTGGCCAGGCGCTGTCCGTCTCGCCGATTGAGGTCGCACGTGCCGTGGGCGGCATCGCGAACGGCGGCGTGATGATGACTCCGCACTTCTATAAGTCCAGCAAGGGCGATGAGAAGGACTGGGGCGAAGGCGAGCGTGCGATATCGGACGACGCTGCCGCCCAGGTGACATCGTGCATGCAGACGGTCGTGTCCGAAGGCACGGGCGTTGGCGGTGCGGTCGATGGCTATGACGTGGCGGGCAAGACCGGTACGGCCGAGCGGGCTGACGAGAACGGCGGTTACCTCAAGGAGAACTACATGTCGTCCTTTATGGGCTTTGCGCCGGCGCAATCGCCCAAGGTGCTGTGCTATATCACACTCGATGGAACGCCGAGCGGCTCGGATGCCGCCGCGGTGCCATTCCAGTCCATTATGGCCAACGCGCTTGACGTGCTGGGTATCCCGCACACGAAGTAGGGGGTTACAATCTTTGGGGCGTGGTTTGTTGTCCCATATGAGGGGTGTTCACATGCCCTGCACCACGCATACACGGCGCTGGGATACAATACGCCGATAGCATTATTAGGTTTACAGGGGAGCTGCAATGATAGAGATCGCCGTCAACAACCTCGCGGCCGCAACAGGGGCCCGAACCGTGACGGGAGAAGCCGATCGGGTATGCCGCGGGTGCGTTATCGACTCGCGCCAGGTCGAGGAAGGGACGATTTTCGTCGCCTTTCCCGGTGAAAACGTCGACGGCAATGATTTTGCTTCCCGTGCCGTCCAGTCGGGTGCCGGCGCCGTCGTGATGACGCGTGAGCCCGAGGCTGAGCTGGTCTCGCTGGCGCAGGACAAGGGGTGCGCCATCCTGCTGACCGATGATCCCGAGGAGTTTCTGCTGCGTTTGGCGCACACGTATCGCCTGGAGCTTGGCTGCCTGGTCGTTGGCATTACCGGTTCCATCGGCAAGACGACGACCAAGGACGTTCTCGCCGCTGTGCTCGCCAAGCGCTATCGTGTCTGGGCCACCAAGGGCAATTTCAATAACCTGATCGGCATGCCGCTCACGGTGCTTTCCGCTCCGGCCGATACCGAGGTCCTGGTGCTCGAGATGGGCATGAACCATTTCCACGAGATCGAGCGCCTGTCCCAGTCCGCCAATCCCAACCTTGCCATCGTGAGCAAGATCGGCACCTCTCATATCGGCATTTTGGGCAGCCGCGAGAACATCGCCCGCGCTAAGGCCGAGATTGTCCAGGGCATGTGCGCCGCCGGCGACTATTTGCCGCTGCTGGTTTTGGGCGGCGAGGACGATTTTACGCCGTTCATTCGCGATACGTTCGCCCGGCCTGCTGGTATCGACGTGATGCTGGCCGGTGTCTCTGACGATGATGAGGTCCGCGCCCGCGACGTTCGCGTTGATGACGAGGGCCGTCCGGTCTTTACGCTCGATTTTGGTCAGGGCGAGACAATCGATACCATGCTTGCCATCCCCGGCGTGCAGTCCGTTCCTAATGCCGTTAAGGCCGCCGCGGTTGCCTATCGCCTGGGCGTGACGCCCGAGCAGATCGATGCTGCCTTTAGGGGTCTTACGATCACCGGGCACCGCCAGGAGATCAAGCGCGCCAAGAGCGGTGCACGCATCATCGACGATTCCTATAACGCCAGCGCCGAATCGATGGCAGCCGGCCTCGATCTGCTGTGCTCGCTTTCATGCACGGGGTCTCGCATGGCGATCCTGGGCGAGATGGGCGAGATGGGCGATGAGGCTCCTCGCATGCATGAGCTCGTGGGCGCCTATGCCGCCGCCAAGAAGCTCGACATGCTGGCGTGCGTGGGTGGTGAGCTGGCCCAGCTTATGGCCGATGCCGCGCGCATGATGGGCATGGACGAGGACCGCATCCAGGTGTTCTCCGATTATCAGCAGGTGCTCGACCGCATGGGCGGCGCGCTTGAAAAACATGATGTTGTACTGGTCAAGGGTTCCCGCTTTGTTGAGCTCGACCGCTTTGTGGAAGGTGTGTGCTAGCCCATGTTCGGCAATCCCTCGTATCCAACGTATCAGGCTTTTTTGGGGCTTGGCATCGCCGCAGCCATTGCGCTGCTGCTCATGCCGTGGTGGATTAAGCTGCTCAAGGTCGAGGGTATCGGCCAGCAGGTTCGTGCCGACGGCCCCAAGCGTCATTTGGTTAAGCAGGGAACGCCCACCATGGGTGGTGTTGTCATCCTCGTCGCGATCTCGCTGACCTGCCTGCTGATGGGAAAGCTCACCACCGAGCTCGTGCTCGTGCTGCTCGCCACGCTGGCGACCGGTGTGCTGGGCCTGATCGACGACCTGACCTCCGTTACGCATGGGCGCTCGCTCGGTCTGACGCCTCATGCCAAGATGATCGGCCTAACCATTATCTGTGTCACCTTTACGGTGCTTGCCGTCAACTGGTGCGGCGTCGCCCCCGAGATTCGTTTTCCCGGTGGGTTGACGATTGACCTTGGCGTGCTTTCGACCACCATCTGCGGCCTTTCGTTCCCGTGGCTCTACATTGTCTTTTGCTGGCTGATGATTGCCGGTCTTTCTAATGCCGTGAACTTGACCGATGGCCTTGACGGTCTTGCTGGCGGCACCTCCATGATCGCCATGCTCGCCATGGCTGCCATGGCGTTTTTGCACGGAGACGTGAACCTGTCCATCTTCTGCACCGCGTGTGCCGGTGCCTGCCTGGGCTTTCTGTGGTTCAACTGCTATCCGGCGAGCATCTTTATGGGTGATACCGGCTCGCTTGCTCTGGGCGCCGCGTTTGCCTGTACGTCCATCATGACTAACACCGAGGTCGTCTCCCTCATCATCGGTGGCCTGTTTATCGTTGAGACCCTGTCGGTCATGATTCAGGTTGTCTACTTCCACTTTACGCACAAGCGCGTCTTCCTTATGGCGCCCATCCATCATCATTTCGAAAAGAAGGGTTGGGCCGAGACCAAGGTCGTCATCCGTTTTTGGATTATCGCTGCGGCATTTGGTGCCGTTGGCCTTGCTCTGTTCTTCCAGTTGGGATAGTGGTCTTTCATGCCTCTTGCTGATGTCTTTAGCCTGCTCGTTTTGGGTCAGGGCAAATCCGGTCTCGATGTCGCCCGCTGGGCGCTGGCACATCCCGAGCGCGTAAGCGCCGTTACCGTGTATGGCGGCGGCACCTCTGAGCCCAATGACGCCACGCGTGCGCTCGAGGCTGCTGGTGCGTCGTTTGTCTATGGGGCCGAACAGGTCGAGGGCGCCTATGACGTGTGCGTGACATGCCCGGGTATTTCGGAGTTCTCGTCCTTCTTTAAGGCGGGGCGTGAGCATGCCGCTCAGATTATGGGCGAGCCCGAGTTTGCCTATCGCTTGTCTCCCCAAAATTGGATTGCCATCACGGGCACCAACGGCAAGACAACTACCACGTCGCTGACTGATTATCTGCTCAAGGCCGCCGGTGAAGCCAGCGTGGCCGTCGGCAATATCGGTGAGCC
Source organism: uncultured Collinsella sp. (assembly GCA_958372035.1). Classification (GTDB taxonomy): domain Bacteria; phylum Actinomycetota; class Coriobacteriia; order Coriobacteriales; family Coriobacteriaceae; genus Collinsella. Next base: position 4,114 of record CATXML010000154.1, read on the forward strand.
GCCGGTGAACGAGATCGACGGCCGCGCACATAATGAGTGGTTTGTGGC
>CATXML010000155.1 GCA_958372035.1 uncultured Collinsella sp.
TCACCTAATAGCCGGCCGAGCTTTACGCCAATCGTGCCGAAGTAATGAAAACTATCTTTAGCGAATACGTCCACTCTATCTTTTTTCTCCTTTAGCAATCTTTTCGCGAATAACGCCAAAGATTCTCTTAGTTCCTACAACCAAACCGCCATCGGTAAGCTCCATGAGTATTCGGCCTAAAATCTGCGAAAGTCTTCGCCCAATGAAGGGAGAACACTTACGCACGACCTTCCTCTTAACGTGATATTTGGGCTCGACCCAGCTTCCAGAAGAGCGATGAATGCTGTAGGTTTCACGCTTGATGTGATAGCCACCGAAACCATAGACAGGGTTGAACGCTTTGGAGTCCAAGGCAAGCCAGCCACTAAAATGCTGCTCTTTGTTCACACGTTCAAAGCCGATTTTCTGGAGCTCAGCGGTAAACACTTCATTCACAGTGGTCTTATCGAGAAAATCAGGATCGCAAGAGAACTTCATCGACTCATATCGTTCTATACATGCGCGAATTACAGGGTCATGAGGCTCAACAGCAACAATCAAGCCAGTAGTAGCAGTCAACGATGATTCTTCGATTGCTGTAAAAGGGACACTTTCCATGAGAGGCGATATATCACGTATAAGCTCGCTACCAACATCCATATAGATGCCGCCATACTCGTACAAGACTTTAAAGCGAGCGTAATCAGCCACAAATGCCCATAGGCCAGCTGCATACGCATCCCTTGACCAAGAACACGATGAATAGTTGAAGTTATTCTCATTCCACTGCCTGACCTCAAACCCAGGCGCAAACTTCTCCCAAGAGGCCAACGACTTCGCAGCAGTCTCAGAGAGCGGATTGCCGCCGAACCAGCAGTAATGAATGACTTTTTCCATCGTCATGCTCCTATACAGGAAGCAACAACGCCAGCAGTCATCATATCCATCCAGTTCGCGATTGCAGCGACACGCCTCCTTAAATCAAGACCCGGGGCCCTGTTGAGGCTTCCCTCCGCAAGGTGACTACGCAACTCCACGTCGCAGCGAAGTCGGTCAATGGCTCTCGCTATCGCATCGATGTCGTCAGGATCAATGAGAATCGAATTATCCTCGCCACAAATATCGTAATCAAAACTTCGATCTGCCGAGACGATTGGCAGCCCACAGCTAATCGCCTCAACAGTCGCGGTGCAGCAGCCTTCGTTCTGCGTAGGCAGAACGAAGGCATCTAGGGAAGAGAGATACCAAGGGAGGTCAGCATTGTTGATAGGCGATGAAAGAAGGCACTTTTCACCAGACGGGTCGAGTGCTCCTTTTCCGGCGCAGGCATAGTAAACTCCATCCAATGCTTCAACGGCGCTTTTAAGGCGCATAACACCCTTACGCTCGTCGAAACTACCAGTCAGGCCCACAACGAACGCATCGTCAGGCCAGCCCATTTTCAAACGCGCCTCATGCTTGTCTCTTGGATAAAATCTGTCGCCGCGACAGCCGTTGGGAAATACGCCAATCTTGTTGGATGGGACAATGCCGGCATCAAGAAGGTAACCCTTATTTTGAGTAGAAACCGCCACCGCTCCAGTTAGGCCAACAAGTAAATCGTTCTTTAGCCGAGCATTGCCAAAATACTCATCGCCATAGTAGAGCGCCTCACCATGTTGGAAGAATGAAGGCACTCCCAGGCTCTCTCCAAGATTCACGGCCGCAACACCGCAGGGGCAAAGAAACTCGCCAAAGAATAGAGCCGGGTCGATACGATACTCAAGCAAAGCCCGCTTTACCGACGCAACGTAATGTGAAACGGTAAAGCTGACGCGTTGCTTGTTAAAAGGACCAGGCCTCTGGCCCATACTTAGATAGTGGGGTCGCACGACGCGCACGTTATTGCCCCGTTCCGTTGCCTCAACAGTCTCGAGGGGCAGCTTTCGATTGGTATTATTCAAATTAACTGCAGAGGGGCACACCACGACGCATTCGTAACCTAAGTCGGCAAACGTCCATGCTGTCTGCTGCGTAAACACGTTGATGTTCGGATCGAACTCGTTGGGATATTTGTTGGCGAGGATTACAAGCTGCTTCATCATCATGCCTGAATGTAGGGGTTTTTCTTAAGGAGCTTGGGGAGGAGCTCAGCGTCCTTGTTGCCCAGAATCGGACCAATGAAAATTTGATGCCAATCAACGAGGGAGTCGATGAGGTTGTATTCGATAATCTTAGGGGTCCCCGACTCATCGAGGGTGACGTCCCAACTGATAATGCCGAAATGGGCAAGCCTCGGATGCAAGTCGCACACGAGCTGCTTCGCGTCCTCCCAGAACGGGATGCGCTCGCCGCTCTTCTTCATCCCAGCCTCCTGGGCTGTGTAGACTTTCATGTCATGGTCTACGAGTTTATCGCCGATTGTGCCTGTGGCCACGTCAATACTCACTGCGTAGCCGCCAGAAACAAAATTGTCCACGACGCTTCCTGCCTTACCTATTCTCATAGACGCGCAAAGGATGTCCACCTTGCCGTCGAGAAAAACGGACACCACACGTACCGACTGCACCGAGGTTGGATTGAATGATTTCAAAAACTCGTGCTGCTTAAAGATTTCCTGCACGCAAAAATTACCGTCAAAATCGGCGCAGGCACGCTCAATCTGCCCTGCGTCAATATCGGTGCCACTTACCTTAGACACGCCGCGACCGCCACCAGAATCAATGGTGGGTTTCAGGATGTAATAGACCCCGTCGTGTAGTAAATCCGCTGCCATTTTCGCCGTAACTGGACGATAGTTCCCATCGAGAAGGCTACCTGAAATACAGCGAACAACCGTATCGGGAGTATTCTCCTTGCCCAATACGAGATCGAAGTAGTTCTTATCTGTAAAAGCGCTGCAGTACTTAAGCGCATTATGATTTGGCTCGATAATACCTGCCCATATTTCAGTTGAAATGAGCCCCGGTTCGGGCTTAAGACCCCGAGAAGCATATAGACGGTAGTCATCGAGCTTAGGCTTCAGCCCGTAACGTCCCCAATAATCGTAAATTGCGCGCTTGTCATCAGGCTTTAATGGGGATAAGCCTTTAGCCCTATCTCGATCGATGAAGATGTAGACTTGCCGCATAACAAATCGATATATCGACACATATACGGAATATAGAAGGGAAAAAAATTTATCTTTCATTTGATACTCCAAATCGAGTCATGGGGAGAGTCAATTTGCTCCCCAGCTCACAATCGAACTCATAAGGATGGAATCTGTCGAAGCCGGAACCCGAAGTAAACGTGGTCTCACCGAAAATCAGTTTGTCTCCAACGATGTAAAAATCGACACGGACATGGTTGAAGGGTGCTGCAAGGGACTCCGCTGTAGCAATCATCTCGTCGAAGCACGCAGGCTTGGGAATAGACCTACCCGAGCGCTGCTCACCCATGTCGCAGCCTTCAATCAGGTTCCAGTCCATGTCGTAGCAGTCCTCAAAGTGAGCGTTTGCGGTACGCCCCGTGCACACAAGCGTCAGGACGGCCTTGCCGTTCATCACGAACACCTTATAGTCGTCCAGGCCGTTATTGCCGCCGGACTCTATGAACCTCTCCACGACAATGCTCGGCTCTACGCCGCCACTGCGGCCGTAGAACCACTCACCGTAGCAAGGAAGGAACTTGGCTTTGAGCCACTGACGGCACTTGCGGATAACCTTGTCGCGATTGACAGACTCTTTGCCGTCAACAATCACGTTGAACGTCGACCCATGCGTCACCTTTACCACGTACTTCTCGGGCAGTTCGTCAAATGGAATCTGTGCAGGGTCGCTACCGTGCCAAAGAAGCTCATTAAGGTACTGCCCACAACCGCACTCCTCCACATAGCCGCGCACAGTGTACTTGTCGGCGCAGCGCGGCATCAGGGGATTGTGGTCGTAGAGCTTAATCCACTGGATCTTCTCGCTGAAAGTCTTGGGGTGCTCCAGGTCAAGCGCGTAGCCCTGCTCAATACGAAACAGAGCCTTTAGACAAAGCTCAGGTGACACGGCATAGAGCGCATTAAAGGGCGCAAGCGCAACGTTTTTCACCATTGTGTTCATCGGTCGCCTCCCAGGCCGTCGATGTATTCGGAAAGGTCGGCACAGAACCGTGCTGTGTTGCTCTTATAGGGCAGGTAATCCTTGGAAAGCGCCCGCGCGTA
>CATXML010000156.1 GCA_958372035.1 uncultured Collinsella sp.
CAATGCCGCCAACCCGGAACTCGATCGCTGCCTGACTTCACTCGAACAGGTGCGCGACATTCCGCGCATCATTCTCTTGGTGGTCTGTCCGGTTTCTGCCACGGCCGACGTATCCCATCGCGTGCACGAAATCGTTAATGCGCATCCCACACTTAAGGTCACCGTCGTTACCAATACTCAGGCTTCGCGTGTTGCCGACCGCGTGGCACAGATTGCGCCCAAAGGCTCGGGCGAGTGCGTGAGCCTGCGCGGCTACGGCGCCATCCGCAACATGGGTCTTGCCTGCGCGGCGGTGCTGGGGCACGACGCGGTTGTGTTTTTGGATGACGACGAGACCGTCATCGATGCCGACTTTATGAAGCGTGCGACCTATGCGCTGGGCCAGCAGACGCGTCAGGGCCTGCCGATTTTAGTCAAGAGCGGATACTTTTACGATCGCGACGGGTCGCCGCTGGCTCCCACGGACAAAGTGGGCATTTGCCATCGCTGGTGGACCAAGCGTATCGAGTTCAATCGCTGGATGAAAAAGGCGCTCTCGGGCACCCGCATCTCGCGCTCCAATTACGTATGCGGCGGCCTGATGGCCCTGCACGCCCGCGCCTTTACGCGTGTGGCCTTCGACCCGTTTATCACCCGCGGCGAGGATCTGGACTACCTGTTTAACATGCGCATGTTCGGCTATGACGTGTGGTTCGATAACGAGTGGGCCGTGCGCCACCTGCCGCCCGAGTCCGAGAAGCGCTCGCCGCGCTTTATGCAGGACGTGTACCGTTGGTACTACGAGCGGGCCAAGCTGACGTTCGCTGCGCACCAAAAGGAGCTCATTCCGGTTACGGCCGCATCGCTCATGCCCTATCCGGGTCCGTGGATCTCGCGCGAGCTCGACGACCGCGTGCGCAAGACCGCCATGGTTCGCAGCATGTTTACCCGCGAGCACGAGGGGTATCTGCGCATCTGGCGTCATGGTATTGACGAGGCCAAGACCTATGCCCGCCAAAACGCCGCAAGCTACCTGCGTTTTCAGAGTTTCTGGCCCAAGATCATGGACGAACTTTGGCGCGACGCACAACTGATTAGCATCCTGGAGGGGGCTGAATGATCGACCGCCGCGCCCAGCGCGATAATTCAATTTCAATCTTTCGCATCATCGCCGTTGTCTGCGCCGTTTGCGTGTTGGCGTACTTTATCTTTGCCCTGGCGACTGGCATTGAGCCGATTGCCACGGTGATTGCCTGCGCGCTGCTGTGCATCTTCCTGTGCATCTTTATCTTTTTGACGCTCAATCCCGATTCGGTACGCTCCCAGTACACCGAGGAGACGCTCTCGGTTGCCTCGGCCATGCTCGAGGACATTAAGGGCGGTCTGACGCAGGAATCGGCGCTTTTGGTGTGCCGGCGTATCCTGCCCGAGACACGTGCCATGACCGTTGCCATCACCGATGAGGGCAACGTGCTGGCCTGCGCGGGCGAGTTCGAGGAAAAGCTGCTGCCCGATTCGCCCATCCACACGCTTGCCACGCGCTACGTTATTGAGCACGGCATCGTGCAGTCGTTCAACCGCGTGGTGGACGTGGTGGGTTCGGACGGTTCGCACAACCATGTTCCCGCCGGTATCATCGCGCCCATCAAGGTGGGCGATCGCACCGTCGGCACGCTCAAGTTCTACTACAAGACCCCGCGCGCCGTAGACCGCACCCAGTATGCGCTCGCCTCGGGTTTTGCCGAGATCCTGTCCACGCAGCTCGCCATCCACGAGCTCGAGGTGCAAAAGGAGCTCACGGCCCGTGCCGAGGTTCGTGCTCTGCAAGCGCAGATCAATCCGCACTTTCTGTTTAACACGCTCAACACCATCGCGTCGTTTACACGCACCGATCCGCTGCGTGCCCGCGAGCTGCTGCGCGAGTTCTCCTCGTTCTATCGCGCCACGCTCGACAACTCGGGGTCGCTTATCCCGGTCTCGCGCGAGGTTGCCCAGACCAAGCGCTACCTGACGTTTGAGAAGGCGCGCTTTGGCGAGGACCGCGTACTGGCGACCTTCGATGTCTCCGAGGATGTCGAGGACACGTTGGTCCCGGCCTTTGTAATCCAGCCCATCGTCGAGAACGCCGTGCGGCATGGCATGGGCGATGACGATGCCCTGCGGATCGACGTGACCGTCCATCAAGACGGCGACGACGCAATCCTGATTGCCGTAGCCGACAACGGCGTGGGCATGGACGAGGGCACCGCCGCCAGGCTGTTTGATGAGCGCTCCGCCCGCCCCGATGCCAGTTCCCCGCAAGGCGGCGGCGCCGGTGTGGCCATGCACAATATTTCTGAGCGCATCCATCGCTTTTATGGACCGCACTCTTATACGCGCGTCGAATCGGCGCCGGGCAAGGGCACCAAAGTGCTCCTGCACCTTGATTTGTCAGAGAGCATCTTTGACATTCAAGAGTAAAATAAAAGGCTATGGGCTCAACGCCAAGCGGCGGATGCCCGGCGTAGTTTGTTGACGAAAGGTTTAATCCCTATGCTGCGTGCGATGATTGTGGATGATGAGGCCCCGGCCCGTTCGGAACTTCGCTTCTTGCTCGAGCAGACGGGCAAGATCGGCACGATCACTGAGGCGTCGAGCGTCCGCTCCGCCATTGAGATGTTGATGGAAAGCCGCGTCGATGTCGTATTTCTCGATATCTCGATGCCCGGTGCTTCTGGTCTGCAGCTTGCCGAGGCACTGCATAAGCTTAAGAATCCGCCGGCGATTGTGTTTGTGACTGCGTATAGCGATCATGCCGTCGAGGCGTTCGACGTAGATGCCGTCGATTACCTAATGAAGCCGGTTGAGGAGGCACGCCTGGATCGCGCGATCGAGAAGGTCATGCAGCGCGCCAAGCCCGTCACGGACAGCAAGGCCACCATCGAGCGCATTCCGGTGGAAAAGGGCGGCCGTAAGGTCCTCATTCCCGTGGATGACATTCGCTTCATCATGGCCAAGGACGATTACTCCTGTATCTATACCGTCGATGATCGTTTTCTATCGACGACTTCGCTGGCGCAGTTCGAGGCCAAGCTTTGCGACTTTGGCTTCTTTCGCGTTCATCGCCGCTATATCGTCAACTTGGCGTGCGTCACGGATGTCGAGACGGTGCCCTCGGGCGCTATCCAACTGGGCATTACGGGCGTCGACGAACGCGTGCCGGTTTCGCGCCGCCGCGTTGTGCCGCTCAAGAAGGCCCTGAGCCTCTAGCACACTGGCCCCGCAGCCCTGTAGACCAATTGTCTGCGGAGCCGTGGGGCTTTTTGTATATACGTCGAATCGGTTTTGCAGAAGGGATCCCATGAACAGTGCAAGCGCCAAGCGCATCGACATCATCTCGGACACCCACGGCTATCTTTCGCCCGCGCTTCTGGACGAGCTCAAGGGCGCAGATCTAATCATCCACGCCGGAGACCTCACGTCAGAGATGGATTACGAGCATCTATGCACCATCGCCCCCGTGCGAGCGGTCCTAGGCAACAACGACTACTACCGCGACTACGGCCCGGATGTTGACCGTCTGGCCCTCTTTACCTACGAAGGCCTCAAATTCGCTGTAGCCCACTACCGCGAAGACCTGCCCGTGGGATCCGTAGACGTAGCCATCAACGGTCACACCCACGTAACCAAAGAAGCCCAAGTGGGCCGCTGCCTGGTCCTCAATCCCGGCAGCGCCAGCTACCCCAGAGGCAGCCGAGGCCCCACCATGGCCAGAATGCTCGTCAAAGACGGCCATGTCATAAGCACCAAATTTATTGACTTAGAGTAACCGCAACAAAAACGGGGGATGCAGATCGCATCCCCCGTTTTTCTTTGAGCCAAAGGCCGAAGTTCAACAAGACCATCAGACAACCCCGCCGAGGAGAACGGGGACCTCGAGCCGCGAAGCGGCGAGCAACAAAGTCTTCGAACAAAGTGACGGCAGGGAGGGTCTCCGGGGCCGGGGGCGGGGGTTAAGTTTGTCGCGAGTTCCGCACGCAAAGGAAAGCACTTAATGTGCTTTCCGTCTTGCGCAGGACTGTAGAGCAGCAAACTTCACGCCCGCCCCCGGCCCCGGAGCCCCGCCCGGATGGCCCCCCACATTTTGTCAGAGAAGTT
>CATXML010000157.1 GCA_958372035.1 uncultured Collinsella sp.
ACACGCAGGTGGGTGCGTGCATCGCCAGCACCAACCACCGCATCCTTTCGGTGGGCTACAACGGTACGCCCTCGGCACTCAACGACGACTTTTTCCCGTGGGGCACGAGCGATGACCCGCTGCAGGACAAGCATAACTACGTAGTCCATGCCGAGGCCAACGCCGTGCTCAACTACCGCGGCTCGCTCAAAGACCTTGAGGGTTCCACAGTCTACGTCACGCTGTTCCCGTGCCACGACTGCGCCAAGATCCTGGCGCAGGTAGGTGTGGGCGAGGTTGTCTACCTGGACAATAAGTATGCCGACACCGACGACGGCCGCATCAGTCGCCGTATTCTCGACTCCTGCGGCATTAGCTACCGCCAGGTCATCGTCGATGTCCACATTGGCACCGGGGAACAAACTCAGCAGTAGCGGCAACGTGTGCTAGCGCCGGGCGCCGGCAAAACAGCCAAAAGAGACCCGTCCCAAATTGACCGCTCGTGAAAGTCGTGTCCGCACGCATGGCTGGCGCCTAAGCGGGTACATGGCTGTAGTAACATAGCCCCTGTCCGCGGGCGTGCCCGCGTTATTGTGAGAAAGGAGCCCCTGTGGCTGTTAACGAAGAGCTGCTTAAGAAGGTTCTTGAAGAGATTCGCCCCAACCTGCAGGCCGATGGCGGCGATATGGAGTATGTGGGCGTCGACGACGAGGGTGTTGTCAAGCTGGAGCTGCAGGGCGCTTGCGCCGGCTGCCCCATGAGCTCGCTGACCCTGTCCATGGGTATTGAGCGCATCCTGAAGGAGCATGTGCCCGGCGTTACCCGAGTTGAGCAGGTCAATGCCTCCGGCGAGACCGACGACCTGTACGACGAGTACGCGCCGTTCTAAGATGCGAAAGCTGCGGATGGCATACTCCGCATAGACGTTACGCCCAAATATGCGGCTGCGAGCGCAAGGCCCGCGGCCGCATTTGCATGTAGGGAGCAGGGGGATCGATATGCTCAACGACCTCTACCATATGCTTGACCCCGTCGCCATTTCGGCCGGGCCCATCACGATCTACTGGTACGGTCTGGCCTATGTGGTCGGCGCCCTGCTCACGGCGGTCGTCATGTACCGCACGCAGCGCCGTTGGGGTTTCGATATCACGATTGACGACCTGACGAGTGTCGTGGTCGGTGTTGTCTTTGGCCTCATTATCGGCGCCCGCCTGTTCTACGTTATCTTTTACGGCGACGGATACTACTGGGCGCATCCGCTCGAGATCTTTGCCACCAACGAGGGCGGTATGAGCTTCCATGGCGGCCTGGTGGGCGGCATCATCGGCGGCGTGCTCGTGTGCCGCATGTACAAGCTCGATGCGTGGACTCTGGCAGACCTTGCGGTCATCGGTGCTCCGCTGGCCCTGTGCCTGGGGCGCTGTGCCAACTTTGTCAACGGCGAGCTGTGGGGCAAGCCGACCGATCTGCCCTGGGGCGTGATCTTTGGCGGCACCGCAGGCGATATGCCGCGCCATCCCTCCCAGCTCTACGAGGCATTTCTCGAGGGCATTGTGCTCTTTTGCATCTTGCAGGTGCTCAGCCGCAAAAAGCCGCTGCTGCCCCAGGGTACGTTTATGGGTGTGTTTGTGATGGGTTACGGCATCGTCCGCTTCCTCATTGAGTTTGTGCGCGTGCCTGATGCCCAGCTGGGCTATCTGCTGGGCGGCGTCATCACCATGGGTCAGCTGCTGAGTCTGCCACTTGTGATTGCAGGCCTGGCGCTCATCATATTCGCCCGACACCGCAACCAGCCTCAGCGCGTCTACCTGGACGCCTAGCCAAGACCACCACAAAGGGGACAGGCACCTTTGTGGTGGTTTTGCCGAGTTTGATAGGTTTCTAGAAAGGCTTTCGGACTGTGAAGGATTCCGACCTCTCCACAACGGCTGCGCGCGACGCTGCCCGCATCGTCTGGTTTAAGCGCTACCCCGCCAAGCAGACGCTCATCGCATTTCTGCTCGCGCTGTTGGCGACCACGGCGTTTTCCATCGATCCCGCGCCGGTCTCGAGCAACGCAGTCTTGGCGATTGACCCCAAAGCCTCGGGCATGCTGTACGTGTGCTACGAGGTGCTCCTCTCGTTTGCCGGCCATACCGACGCGGTCATGCTGCTTGCGCTTGCCTGCCTGCTCACGCTGCCGTTTCGCTACGTATTCTTTGGCCGCGGCGATGCTTGGCGTCCTTCGGTGATCCTTCCGTCGCTGTTCTTTGCCGTCTGCATGGTGTTTGGCCGCAGCTACGACCTCACCGATTCTGCCGAGATCGTACTCGGCGACAAGGCTCGCATCATCTGCGCCTGGATAGGCGGTGCGGGCTGGATGCTCTTGGCGGTCGTTGCCTTCTACCTGGCTTTTGAGTGTCTAGATTGGCTGAGCTCTCGGCGCATTCCGTTTTCCGAAGCGCACTTTGGCCGCGTATGGCGTGTGGCTCACGCCGTGCTCTCGGTCCATCCCTTTGCCGGGCCCTTCCTGGTGCTTATGGTCGCCTGGGCGCCCACGCTCATCGCTTCGCTGCCCGGCCTTTTTATGGGAGATACGGGTGCGCAGATTCGCCAGTGGTTCAACTACCCCAACGGCACGAGTGACTACCTGCGTCTGCTCAATCCCAATGTGTTGCTCAACGGACATCACCCCGTGGTGCACACGGCTATCATCGGTTCGTGCGTCCAGCTGGGGCTTTCACTGTTCAACAGTGCCAACGCAGGTCTTGCCATCTACACCTGCGCTCAGTTCGTCATTACGGCCGCCTGCATGGCCTATTCCATCTCGTCGCTGCGCAAGCTGGGCGTGAGCTTGCCGATTCGCGGCGTGATCTTGCTGTTCTTTGTGTTTATGCCCATGTTCTCCAACTACGCGGCCCTGCTTACCAAAGATGTGCTGTTTGCCGACGCGTTTTTGGTGCTGTTGGTGCAGGCCGTGAAGCTCGTGGCATGCGGCCTGCCCCGTCGCGATGCCAATGCCGAGCGTGCGGGCGAACAGAGGCCCGTGCTCTTTGCGCGCCATGACTGGCTGCTGCTCGCTCTGGGTGCCATGGGTTCCACGTTTCTGCGCAACGGCGGCCTGGTGTTTCCCCTGGCGGCATGCGTAATCGCGGCGGCGTTCTGCGCATGGGACGCGCATGTGGCTCGTCGCGCAGCCAAGCAGGCTGGTGCTGCGTCTTCGGGCTCCATCCCGCGTTTCCGCTGGATGGGAGTTCTTGCGGTGCTTGCACTCTGCCTTGCCTCTAATATGTACTTCACCAAGGTCTTTATGCCGGCGCACGACATTACGCCTGGTTCCAAGCGCGAAATCCTCTCGATTCCGTTCCAGCAGACGGCTCGTTTCGTCCAAAAGCACGACGGCCTCAACTCGGGTGTCAACCCTACGGTTAAGGAGGACGGCACTATCGTGGAGGCTCCTTGCGACGGCTTGGTGACCGACGATGAGCGTGCCGTGATCGACCGTGTGCTCAAGTACGACAATCTGGGCCGCCGTTACAACCCCGACAAGTCCGACGCCGTCAAGAACTGCTTTAACGAGTACGCCTCGCAGGAGGACATCAAGGCCTATTTTGAGGTCTGGGCGCAGATGTTCAAAAAGGATCCCGAGTGCTACATCTCGGCGCTCATCAATAACTACTACGGCTACTTTTATCCGAGTGCCCGCGATGCGTGGGTCTACAGCACGGCGCGCAGTGCCGAGATTATGGCGAAGCCCGATAACCTCAAGTACTTTGACTTCCATCCGGTCGATAGCAAGGTTGTGCGCTGGTGCGACCACCTGATCAACCTGTATCGCGTGGCAGTGCAGCGCATTCCGTTTATCTCGCTCACCATGAGCTCGGCCACCTATGTGTGGATCATGATCGCCGTGGTGGTCTATCTGCTACGTCGTCATTCATGGCGCGGTCTGGCCATTTGGTTGCCGCTGCTGGGCGTGCTTGCCGTGTGCCTGATCGGTCCCTGCAACGGTTCGACCTATATGCGCTACCTGTATCCGGTTATCGCCTGCATGCCCTTTGCCATCGGGGCCACCATCACTCGCAGCGACCTCCTCTGGTCCTAATTTGGTGCATTGGGGTCAGCTTAATCTGCACCACATTGGCGCAA
>CATXML010000158.1 GCA_958372035.1 uncultured Collinsella sp.
GACGGTACCCGGATTACTGCCCATCGCCGAGTTGGCGATGGCCGCCGCATCCTCGTCCGACTTATCGGTTGCGGGCTTGAGCGTATGCCCGCCCAAGGTAAGGGCATGGCCGCCAGCCATATACTTGGTGTACAGGTCGACCAGCTCGCCGCCCATATCACACGTGAGCAGATACTGGTCGTGACCGATGTGCACCGGCTCCTCGCCCATCATCTGACGCAGTTTGTTGTACTGGCTCGCCGGCGTCACAAACAGACCCATCGTATCGGCATTGCTACCCCCGAACGCCTTGGGAAGCTTTTCGCCCATGGCCTTGCACATTTCACTTGGAGTCACCGAAGGATCCGAACCGCCAAGCGGGTAACTCAGATACGAATCGATCTGCACATGCTCACCGGCAACATCGGCGATATTGACCTTCTTGCCGGTCTCGTCGTTGTTGTCCGCCGACTTGCCCTTAATAACGTCTGCAACGTTATCGGGATCTTTACGATCGCCATGCCATGCAGCGTACAAATCGACCGTTGCATCGGCCAGCACCATGCGATCGGCCTCAGACGGATTGACATACTCCTTGTAGTAGTCGAGCGTTTCGGGCGTGTAATAGACATACGTCTGAGACACGTCAACAGGGTTATAGCGCTCCAGGTTTTCGTTCATCACATTGGCAATAGACATACCGCACGTCACCGAGGTAATGGCCAAAAACAGAATCATCGCGATGACGCCCATCGAAAAGCACACCGTGTTGACCTTGGCCGCAAGCTGGCGCACGGTAAACATGTTAAGTCCGCGCCAATACACGCCGCGCAGGCTCTGCAGCAGCTTGATGAGCATGCCCGAGAGTCCCCAGAACAGGGCAAAGGTGCCTACCGTGACCATGGCCGTGGTGATGCCAAACTGGCTCATTGCCCCGTCCAGCTTGTCGCCCGTCTCGGTTAGCGGGAACCCATCACGTAGCAGACGGTAATAGGCCACGCCCACAAGCACCACGCCCACAGCAAAGATGGCAATCGCGATCCAGGGGTTGCGTGTCTTGATGCTCTCGTTGCGACGCTCGGCACCCATAAGCTCGATGAGTTTGGTACGGCGCACGGCGCGAAGGTTCAGCAGGAGCGTGAGCACAAACATTACGAGCATGCAGGCAAGGGTCAGGTTGAACGCATGCACCGAGAAAAAGAAGCGGAAATTGGCGATCTGCGTCTTGAAGAGTGAGGCCGTAAAGAATGTCATGAGCTGCGAGAGCCCCACGCCCAGCACGATGCCGGCGACAAAAGCGCCGACCGAGACGATCACCGTCTCGAGCGCCATGATCGTGGCGACGCGCCCGCGCCCCATGCCGAGCACCTGGTACAGGCCAAACTCCTTTTTGCGGCGTTTCATGATGAAGTTATTGGCATACACCATCAAAAAGGCCATGACACCAGCCAAAAAGTACGTGAGGTAGCCGAGCATGGTGCCCATGAGCTCGGACAGGCCCTCTTCCTTAATGCCGGCGATATCGACCTGCATTGATACGGTGTTGAATGCATAGAAGACCGTGACGCCCAAGGTGAGCGTCAGCAAGTAGACGAGGTAATCGCGGCCGGCGCGGCGGACGTTGCCCCAAGCGAGTTTACAGAGCATCGGAGCCCTCACCGCCCATCATGGCAACGACCTCCATAATGCGGTCGAAGAACTCTCGGCGGTCGGTGTCGCCGCGGCGCAGCTCGGTGAAGATCTTGCCGTCGCGGATAAACAGCACGCGGCTCGTGTAGCTGGCGGCAAAGCTGTCGTGCGTGACCATGAGCACCGTGGCGCGCAGGCGGCGATTCAGGGCCTCCAGGCTCTCGAGCAGCAGGCGGGCGCTCTTGGAATCGAGGGCGCCGGTGGGCTCGTCGGCCATGATCATGGTGGGGTCGGTGACGAGCGCGCGAGCAGCGGCGACACGTTGCTGCTGGCCGCCGGACATCTGGTAGGGGTACTTGTCGAGTACCTGGCTAATGGACAGGCGCGCGGCCACATCCTGCACGCGAGTCGAGATTTCGGCCGAGTTTGTGCGGGCGATGGTGAGCGGCAGGGCGATGTTCTCGCGTGCCGTGAGCGTATCGAGCAGGTTGGAATCCTGGAAGATAAAGCCCAGCTCCTCGCGGCGGAACTGCGAAAGCTTGGCCTGCTTCATGCGCGTCACGTCCTGGCCGTTGATGCGAATGGTGCCGCTCGTGGCGGCATCGATGGTCGACACGCAGTTGAGCAGCGTCGACTTGCCCGAGCCCGAGGCGCCCATGATACCGACGAATTCGCCGCGGTTGACGGTAAAGCTGACGTCGTTGAGCGCGCGGGTCACGTTGCCCAGCGCTCCATATACCTTTTCGAGATGCGCGACCTCCAGTACCGGGGTCGCCATTTGGGTGGTTTGCATACCGAGTCCTTTCTTGCGATTAGTCTACGGCATCTATAGTCGCAAGGAGCCGAGTCGGCTACCATCGATATGGCTTACGCTTGCCTTACCGTTGTGTAAGGTAAGGGTAGCCTGCCATGTGTTGATGTGGAGAGAGGACTCCTGTTGAAGACTGTTCATGTTGCCGCTGGGATCATTCGCAAGGATGGATCTGACGAGCTGCTTGCCGTGCAGCGCGGCTACGGCGACATGCAGGGACTGTGGGAATTCCCAGGTGGCAAACTCATGCGCGGCGAAACACCCGAAGGCGCTGTGCGCCGCGAGCTTATGGAAGAGCTACAGGTAAAGGTCACCAACCTACGTGATTTCTACACCGTTGAGTATGACTACCCCGATTTTCATCTCTCAATGGAGTGTTACTACTGCTCGCTGGCTGATGAATCCGATGAGCCCCAGAAGCACGACCGCCAGCTCGATATCCGCTGGATTCCGCGCACCTCGCTTGCCACGGTGGAATGGATGCCCGCCGACAAGGGGCTCATTGATGCGCTGATTGAGCTAAAGGAAGACCGGCTTGAGGCTAATGGCGCTGCCAACGATACCGAGACCACGGCCGACGAGCCCGCTACCAAACCCAAGCGCAAGCCTAAGCGCCACAGCAAAAAGCGCCCCAAGCCCGGCCTGCTGGACGGCATCGATACCTCGGACCTTTCCGCCGACGAGCGTGAGCTCGTGCGCCGTCGCGCCGCGATAAAAAAGTCCATGAAAGGAAACAAGCGCGCCAACACCAAGCCCGAGTTGCTCGTTCGCCAGCGCCTGCGGGCAGCAGGCCTCACGGGATACCGTCTGGAATGGAAGGTACCTGGCAAGCCCGACATCGCCTTCCCCGGGCGCAAGATCGCCATTTTTGTCAACGGCTGTTTTTGGCATCGCTGTCCCAAGTGCAATCCCAGCCAGCCCAAGCGCAACGTTGAGTTTTGGGAGGCAAAGTTCCGTCGCAACGTCGAGCGCGACTGCGCTGCCGTGGCAGCACTCACTCAAATGGGCTGGACACCCATAACCATCTGGGAATGCGAGCTCAAAAAAGACCGCATCGACGCCACCATGGAAAAGGTCATCGAGCAGGTGCGGGCCGCAGAGCCGCAACGCTAACAGCGAGCATTCACACGCTCCGCACGTCCGCGCCACATCCACGTCACAAACCTTAGAAAGCCCTTAAGCTCAAAACCTTTCAAGAGTGTCACTCGATAGCTCTGACCTGCGGTTTCATCGTAACGCCAAACCTCATTAAGCCTTTCTTTAGCGCTTCTTTGCGACGGCCGCGGCATAATACAGCCAACGCACGGGACCTAGCAGCACACCCCGTGCGCAACCTTTTGGTGGACATCGAGGAGGCCGCATAAGCATGCATTCTTCCAATGACGCAGCGCAGCAGCCATCCCTAAAACATGCAGACCTTTTCTCCTTCCCCCCGACACAGAGAAACGGCCTCCTCGACTCCCCAACCACAAAAGCCAAACGCTCAACCGACCAGAGCCACAACTTGCGAGCATCGTTCGAAAAGCTCCAAGCATCCCTAGACAAGGCGTTCCCCGAACAGGCAAGAGCAATCTAAGCCCATCGCGCTTTATACTGATGCCATGCGAAACATGGATCACATAGAATTGCACCGCGGAGGACGCGAGGGAGCGTTTCCCGAGACCGCCGAAGACTGGCCCTATATTG
>CATXML010000159.1 GCA_958372035.1 uncultured Collinsella sp.
AGCCAAGAGATGCTCGGAGCGGGTGAGCTGTTGCCTGCCTGCCATGATGACGTCATTAAGGGAGAAAAAGCCGCCGTCGTCGAGCGACTGGGAATGATCCTGCGCCTCGTTTGCGCTTTCGGGTTTGTCGGTAAAAGCCATACGTTCCTCTTTTGGGTTGCAACACGAGCATTATAGAACGTGCCATACGTGACAAACCGGCAGGTTGGTTTTGGTTTTGTTTCGCGGCTTGCGGCCGACAGATGTATTCGCGGCCGCGGGCCAGGTCTTGAGCAGGCGGCGAGGGATTATACTGAGATAAACATAAAGAATCGGCGCTTTTGTTGCGCGCCGCAGCATGCTAGAGGTGCATATGGCTGAGAAACTCATTCCGTTGGAGGACGCACAGGCGATCGTCTTGTCGCACGTGAATCGCACCGAAGTCGTCGAGATTCCCGTGTGGCAGGCCGTCGGTCTTCCCTTGGCCGAGGATGCGGTGGCCGATATCGACATCTCGCCGTTTGCCAACAGCGCTATGGACGGATATGCCGTGCGCTCGTCGGACTTGGCGCGGGCATCTGGTGAGGCGCCGGTGACGCTCGACGTTATCGGACACGAGGCCGCGGGCCGTGTGTTTGAGGGCGCAATCGGCGCGGGTGAGACGGTCCGCATCATGACGGGCGCGCCGGTACCCGAAGGTGCCGATGCCGTGGTGAAGTACGAGATCGTCGATGTGCTCGATGGCGACGGCAACGAGGGCTCGCGTGTGAGGTTCTCGGCGCCTGCCAAGGTGGGGGAGAACGTTCGCTCTGCCGCCGAGGAGGCGCATGCCGGCGATATCGTGATGCGTGTCGGCGAGGTTGTGGCACCGGCGGGCGCCGGCTTGCTGGCGAGCGCCGGGTATGCGAGCGTGAAGGTGCATGCCGCTCCGCGCGTGGGCATTATCTCGCTGGGGACGGAACTGGTCACGCCGAGTAAGGTACCGGCGCGCGGTCAGATTCGCGATTCCAACTCGTCGGCGTTGATGGCCGAGGCGCTCGATGCAGGAGCCGAGCCCGTGTTCTACGGCATTGCGCCCGATGATGAGCAGGCGATTGCCGAGCTGGTGCATCGTGCCGTGCAGGAGTGCGATTATGTCATTACGAGCGGTGGCGCCTCGGCGGGCGATTACGATTTCGTGACGGCGCTCGTCCGGCGCGAGGGCGAGGTGCTGTTTGACCGCATCTCGATGCGTCCGGGCAAGGCCATCACGTTTGGCTTGCTCGGCGGCAAGCCGTATCTGGGGCTTTCGGGCAATCCGGCCGCGGCGTATGTGGGCTTTGAGATGCTCGCCCGCCCGGCGATTCGCAAGATGCGCGGTTTTGCCGAGGGGGCGCGTCCCGTGCAGCAGGCGACGCTCACGCACGGCGTGAAAAAGCGACAGCATCGCCGCTTCTTCGATCGCGCCACGGTTTTGCGCGACCCCGAGACCGGTGAGCTGTTGGTGACCGAGGCCAAGACGCAGAATTCGGCGTTGCTCGGCACGATGCAGCGGGCCAACTGCCTGCTGCGTATTGACGAAGGTCCGTGTGAGCTCAAGGCGGGCGACGTCGTGGATGTTGTGCGTGTCGACCTGCCTGAGGGCGCCGTGTTGTAGGAGGAATGCTATGGAGCTGAAGATATCGATCGTGACGTGTTCGGATACGCGGGACCTTGCCCAGGACGAGGCTGGAGCCGCACTCGAGGAACTTATCGAGGCGCAGGGCTGGACGGTCGTCTCACATGTGGTCGTGCGCGACGACGTCAGCGAGATCGGTGATGCTATTGTGGAAGCCGCCGATGAGTGCCACGCCAATGTCGTGCTCACCTGCGGCGGCACGGGGCTTTCGATGCGCGATGTGACGCCCGAGGCGACGCGTGCCGTCTGCGATCGCGAGGTGCCGGGTATTGCCGAGGCGATCCGTGCGTACTCGATGACCAAGACGCGCCGCGCCATGCTCTCGCGCGCTATTTGCATGCAACGAGGTC
Organism: uncultured Collinsella sp.; assembly: GCA_958372035.1. Lineage (GTDB taxonomy): Bacteria > Actinomycetota > Coriobacteriia > Coriobacteriales > Coriobacteriaceae > Collinsella. Next base: position 1,987 of record CATXML010000159.1, read on the forward strand.
ATACACTTGTCGTTAACTTTCCCGGTTCTACGAAGGCCGCTCGCGAAAGCTGGGAGGCCATAGCGGACCAGCTGGAGCATGCGGCTCAGATGACAGCGGGCGGCGGACATACCAACTAAGCGATTTACCTGCGGCGGAGCGACCTGAACGGCTGCTCCGCTTTTTATTTGCGCCCAAGGGGACGGCATTCTGTAGGCATGCCTGAAACTATATTCTCAGAAGAGAATAATTTCTCATAATCATTATTCGCACCGAAGTATAATCTAATTACAGAATAAAGCCCGCGGTCGGGTACCCGGGCACAAGGTCCGAAAGGGTTGAACATGTTCGATATGGTTTCTCGCCGCGGATTCGTCTCGCTCTCTGCTGTCGCCGCTGCCGGCCTTGGCCTTGCCGGCTGCTCTGGCAACAAGACGTCTGAGCCGACTGGCTCCGATGCCGGTTCTGCTAAGGCATCTTCCAAGAAAGCTGTCGAGCTGCAGGTCTTTGCCGCCAACTCGCTCGAGAAGGCTCTGCCCGAGGTTCAGGAGCTTTACACCGAGCAGACCGGTACCACGTTTGCCGACACGCAGTTTAAGGCCTCCGGCGATCTCGTCGAGCAGATGCGTGCCGGCGCCACGGTCGATGTGCTCATTACCGCTTCCAAGGGCACCATGGATGACGCTGAGACCGCCGAGCTCGTCGACACCGACACCCGTGAGGATATGTTCGTCAACGACCTTGTGATCATTCGTGCTGAGGGCTCCGACACCAAGATCGAGGCCATCGCCGACGTCGCGAATCTGGACGGCAAGATCGCCATCGGCGACGCCAAGACCGTCCCCGCCGGCAAGTACGCCAACCAGGCCTTAGCTTCTGTGGGTCTCTACACCGGCACCGAGGGCGACGACGGCGAGTATGCACCCGAGCTTGCCGACAAGGTGGCCCTGGCCGACAAGGTCGGCACCGCTGCGTCTTACGTCTCTACGGGCGACTGCGTGGCCGGTTTTGTCTACAGCTCCGATATCTTCCGCTATGACGGCATCGAGGAGGCCTTCGTGTGCCCCGAGGATTCGCACAAGCCCATCGTGTACCCGGGCGCCGTTGCCGAGAGCTCCGAGCACGCCGATGAGGCCAAGGCGTTTATCGACTTCTGTCTGACCAACAAGAAGGCTCAGAAGATTTGGGCTAAGTACGGCTTTGAGCTTTCCGAGTAGTGCGGCTTGGCGCGATAATTCCATCGTTTTGTGTTTCACTTCGTCCTTGTATTCGCTTGGAGCTTTTCGTGCTTAATAGATTCCGCATGCTTGTCGCCTGTGCTTTGACTCTCGCGCTTTGCTGGGTGCCGGGATTTGCGTTTGCTGGGGACGCTGAGGACGGGGCCCAGGTTGCTGCGACCGCTCATGGGCTTTCCTATGGGATCGGGGGTTTTGAGCGGTTGGCCAAGGGGACCGCTCGTGCCATGGAGGGCCAGCCTGAGGGCTACCGGTTTCCCGTTGACGAGGACGTGGACCTTGTAGTGGCGCCCGCTGCCGATCGCGTTGTGGTGTGGATATCGCCCAAGGTGGTCGAGAAGTATGGATTGGATCCGCAGGACAACGAATGCGTATCGGGTCTCAAGGCCCTCGTCTGTAAGCTCGACAGCGCAAACTGCATGGGAGGTGCGCAGCTGGGGGACGTGGATCTTCCTTGGTATGTTACGGCGGAAACAACGTTTGATGCCGGCGGGTATACCTATGGCTTTGACGAGCGCGGTGCGGATGGGGATCGCTATGTGGTGATTGCATCGGCCTCGGGTGATGCCAAGGGCGGCGCGCGTTGGCTTGATAGCGCTCAAATGATAGAGGCATCGTCTGTCGTGTTGCGGGATGAGCAGGGGCCCTTGGCCTCTCTGGCTTCCTTTTTAGGCGGCATCGACTACCGCCCGTTTTGGGTGTCCATAAAAACGAGCGGCCTTGCCCTGGTGATCTCCTTTGCACTGGGCCTGTTTGCCGCGTGGAAGACTATGGGTACCTCGAGTCGCATCAAGGGCCTGCTCGATTCGGTCTTTACGATTCCTATGGTGCTGCCGCCCACGGTCTGCGGCTTTCTGCTCCTCATGCTGTTTGGCCGCTC
>CATXML010000160.1 GCA_958372035.1 uncultured Collinsella sp.
CCGTAACTTACTGAGTGGGGACTCTTGGCTGCTACTTGCACTGACATTTGTCCTGAAATGGCTGGTCGTTAGGGATTGCTACCGGTAGTTGCGGTAGGGTTGGGGCAGATTCTAACTAGAAATGGTGGTCGCTACCGGTTGTTCTCGGCATACTCGGCTCATTCGATTCGACCATCAAACGAAAGGAACCACCATGGATCTTGCGATGGCACAGCGCCTCGTCGATCGCCGTAAAGCTGCCGGGCTTTCTCAGGAGGCGCTTGCTGCCCAGCTGGGCGTAAGCCGCCAGGCTGTTAGTAAATGGGAGCGCAGCGAGTCCTCACCCGATACCGATAACCTTATTGCGCTCGCCTCGCTGTATGGCGTGTCGCTGGATGAGCTGCTGTATGGGGTGGCGGTGGCTAGCGCTGATGACTCACAGGCTGATGATGAGGCACAGGACAGCAACGCCGGCACCAAAGCTTCAGATGAGGCTGAGGATTCTGCCGAGCACGCCGATTGCGGCGACAAACCACTTGTCGATATTTCCCTCGCGCGCGGTATCCACGTCATTGATCCCAATAAAGGCGAGGAAGTCCATGTTGGCTGGAGCGGCATCCATGTGACCAACGAGCGCAAGGGCGAAGAGGTGCATGTGGGGCCGGGCGGCGTGCATATCGATACGCTTGAGGACGATGGACATAGCGTGCGTACCAATGACAACGGCACCGTCACCATCGATGGCGAGACGTTTTCCAGCTGGAAGGAAGCACACGACAAGCTCGACCATCATGGTAGGCATTTCCACACCAAGGTCGGACGTGCATGGAACAAATTCCCCTTCCCCGCACTTGTCACTCTTGCCTATCTGGTGCTTGGCATTGTCTACGGCACATGGGGCATGGGGCTCTTCCTCGTCTTTTTGGTTCCCGTCTACTACGCGATTGGTGACTTCATCGATCGACGCCACCTGTCTAAGCTGATCGAGGTCATCTACCCGGCAGCCGCCATCGCTTGGTTCCTCTACATGTGGCTCTGTTTGGGACAGCCCCATCCCGCATGGATCATCCTCATCACGACTCCCATCGTAAAGGCGCTCATGCGCTGGTGTCGCAAACAATGGAAGTGCCGCAAGCAGGCCTAAACCGCCCCAACCAGCCAGCGCCACTCATCCGACACCGCCCGCCCCTTTCAAGTTGCGGTGATATAGGGACTGTTTTGAGGCTCCAAAGCGCCAAACAGTCCGTATATCACCGCAACTTACAAACAACTGGGTCAGTTCCGGCACGGAGATTAGCATTGAACTGACCGCACACCAAGAAAAGGGCCCATTTACTACGTTTAACTCGAGAGGGCCGACCATACCCGCCTTTTCCGATAATTGGCAAGCCCTCTACCTGCGGTTTTAATTTCATAATCTTTGTCATGGTCGAGGGTGTGGTAGCAAACGTAATAGATAGGCCCATTTTATGACATACGACCCATTCAAGCTCAATCTCGAAGGCTAAAGAGAGCCTCTCATCCACGCCTGTGAGCGAAAACCAAATAGAATGAAAGGCAAATGGAAAAGCCCGTTTAACGAGCGGAGGACATATGCGCGACGTAGCCGAAAGCGACTGGAAGCTGTTTAAGAAAATGCTTCCTCAATGGCAAGAACGTTATATGGAAAAGCTCATCGGCCAGTATGTTGAGATACTGAACGGCGACAGTGAAGCGTCCAGTAGATTTTGGGCACTAGAAGAGCACCTCAATAGAGACAAGCTGTCCTCAGGCGTAATTGCAAACGACATTCGCCGCAGCACAATGCACCGCGAGATAGCCAATTTGCTTATCGACAGCGTGATCACCCTTGACGACCTTGACGGTTTTACCGAGGACATTAAGAGCTATGCGCAACACTGGATTGGCCAGTAAGAGCACTGAACGACAGACATCCCCAGTAAAACGGGGCAAACGCCGGGCCACCTAATGGTTGTCCGGCGTTTGCCCAGATAAAACCTGCCAAAAAACCTGTCCCTTTTTGGCAGGTTACTCGGCGCTCTTGAGGGCGCCGACCATGTCGATCTTGTTGAGGGTGCGATTGGTAGCGAGGTTGACGATAAACGTAAAGCCAAAGGAAAGCACCACGGCGAGCACGTAGCTTAGCGGCTCGACCTCGACGTCAAAGTACAATGACGGCATCTGCAAAATGTACGTAAAACTCTCGGCCAGCAAGCCGCCCAGCGGCACGCCCAGCGTGGCTCCGATCGCCGTAAGAATCAACGTCTCCTTGTTGACGTAATGGTGTACCTCGCCACGACGGAAGCCCAGCACCTTAATAGTCGCCAGCTCGCGTTCGCGCTCCGAGATGTTGGTGTTAGACAACGTAAATACCACCACAAACGACAGGCACGCCGCCATAAAGGTCACAAGCACCACGACCGAATTGATAATCGTAAAGTTTGCCTCATAGTTTTCCCAATGCTCGGCGGTACTCGACAGCGTAATCCAACCATCGCTCTTAAGACGGTTGGTAAACGCAATCTGATCGGCCGACGAACCCTTAAGCAGCGCAAGGATGCCGTTGAGGCGCGCGCTTCGACCGAACGCGCGCTCGTAGGTGCCCTGCGTCATATAGAGCGTATTGCCCAGATAGTTGAGCGAAATGTCGCTGACTTTGACCTTGGCGACATTGAGCGACGAATCCTGGACGTGAGCCGTGTCACCCGGCTTGATCCCCAGCACCAGCTGCGAGCTCTTGCTCAGATACACATCGCCGTCGCGCAGGGCAAGCGGCTCTTTGGACTCATCCTCCAGACACACGTAGTCGTCCAGGTCATTTGTGCGATCATCGGGCACCACGATCAGCTGCACGGTCTCGCTCTTGCCGCCAAATGTAAAGGTGACGTTGTCGGTCATAATCGGCAGCGTCGAAGTCACGGTCACGTTGGAATCCTTGGCTGCACTGCGCTCATCCAACGCCGCGCACGTCTGCGAAAAATCGTCGGGATTGGCGACCGCCAGCAAATCGTAGCGTGTGATGTGGCCGTACTGCTTGGGCGACAGCGCGACCGACGTATCACGGATACCCATACCGCAAATCACAAGCGCCGTACAGCCCGCGATGCCAAAGATGGTCATAAAGGCGCGTTTTTTGTAGCGGAACAGGTTACGCGCTGCCACCTTGTTCAAAAAGCCCATGCGGTGCCAGATAAAGCCGATGCGCTCGAGCAGAATGCGCGAACCGGCGCGCGGAGCCTTGGGGCGCATGAGCGAGGCAGGGGTCTCGGCCATCTCGTGGCGGCAGGCGATAATCGTGGCTCCCACCACGCCCACGGCAAACAGCGCCACCGATACGAGCGAGGACACGATGTCGTACGAAAGCAACATCTGGGGCAGCGAGTACATGTCGTCGAACACCGTAAACAGGAACAGCGGCAGACCCACAAATCCGATGATATTGCCGAGCACGCCACCGATCAGACACGCCCACAGCGAGTAGTCCACGTATTTGGACAGGATGCGTCCGCGCGAATAGCCGAGTGCTTTGTACAGGCCAATAAGCGTGCGCTCCTCCTCGACCATGCGGGTGGCGGTGGTGAGGCTGATGAGCACGGCGACGATAAAGAAGATAAACGGGAATACGGTGGCGATGGCCTCAATCGAAGAACTATCGCTCTCGACGCTCGAGTAGCTTGCGATATTGCCGCGGTCCTGGATGTACCAGGTGCATTCGCCCAGATCGGAAAGCTCGGCGCGGGCATCGGCGAATTGCTGATCGGCGGCGGCGCGGCGCTGGTCCAACTCGGCCTGAGCCTGGACGCGTTCCTCACTGCCCTCGGCCATACGGTCTATGTTGCCCTGTTCAATCCCAAAGAGCATATTCGTTTGGCGCTCGGCCGCATCCAAGCTTGCCGGCGTGTCGACCGTCAGCTCCTGAGCGCGCGCCTTCTCACGCTCCTCGCGGATCTTCTCGATATTGCCCTTGACCTCATTGATCTTTGCCGAGTAGGCATCCGAATAGGAGTTGAGGCTCTTGGCTCCCTCGACGACCACGTGGACAGCGGAGTAGGAAGAAGATGTCGCGGCATCCTCGCTCACGTAGAACTTGTAGTCCGCAG
>CATXML010000161.1 GCA_958372035.1 uncultured Collinsella sp.
CGAGGGGCTCGATGCGCTCGAGGGCGTCATCGACATTGTCTACAACCCCGCTCGCACGGGACTCATGCTCGAGGCCGAGCGCCGCGGCATCCCCTACATCGGCGGTCTGCTCATGCTCGTGGCCCAGGCGGCGCAAGCCGTTGAGCGCTACACCGGCCAGGTCACTCCGCGCGAGCGCATTCTGGACGTAACGGAGCGCCTGTCACGCCGCGAGCAGAACATCGCGCTGATCGGCATGCCGGGCTCGGGCAAGACCCGTGTGGGCGAGCAGATTGCCCTGCTCACGGGGCGAGAGCACATCGACCTGGACCGCGCCCTCGAGGAGCGCCTGGGCAGGCCCTGCGCCGACTTTATCGTCGAGAGCGGCGAGGCGGCCTTCCGCGAGCAGGAGACGGCGGTGCTGGCCAGCATCTCCAAGTGCAGCGGCCTGGTGCTTTCCACGGGCGACGGCGTGGTCACGCGCGACGAGAACTACCCGCTACTGCACCAGAACAGCCAGATCGTGATGCTCAACCGCAAGCTCGACGAACTCGCCCACAAGGGACGCCCCATCACCGCCCGCGATGGTATCGACAAGCTGGCCGAGCAGCGCATGCCGCGCTACCGCGCCTGGGCCGACTACATCATCGACTCGCGCGACTGCGCCGCCAACACCGCCCAAACCCTCCTCGACACGCTCTAAAACCTACCAAAAAGGGACAGGTTTATTTTGGCAGGTTTTATCTGGGCAAACGTCGAAGACCACAAGACCGGTCACGCTAACCAACCACAAAGGAAGCAACCATGAAAGCTCTCGTCATCAACGGCCCCAACCTCAACATGCTCGGCATTCGCGAGCCGGGCATCTACGGCAGTGACAACTACGACCGCTTGGTCCAGATCTGCAAGGAGGCCGGCGCCGCACAGGGCTTCGACGAGGTCGAGGTCTTCCAGTCCAACCACGAGGGCAGCATCGTCGACAAGATCCAGGATGCATACGGCAAGGTCGACGGCATCGTCATCAACCCGGCGGCCTACACGCACACGAGCGTGGCGATTCTGGACGCCCTCAAGGCCGTCGCCATCCCCGCCGTCGAGGTCCACATCAGTGCCGTGGAGACGCGCGAGGACTTCCGCCAGGTAAGCTACGCCCGCCTGGCCTGCTTTGCCACCATCACCGGCGAAGGCCTCCAGGGCTACTCCCATGCGTTGGAGCTGCTGAAAGAGCATCTGCTACACTAATCCATGGGACAAAATAATCAGGTTTGTTTGTCCCGAGACTTAAGTAACTGTTCGATTGACATACAAAGGAGCATATCCATGTCCCAGTACGATTACCTCGTCGTCGGTGCCGGCCTTTCGGGTGCCGTCTTTGCCAATGCCGCCAAGCGCGCCGGCAAGTCGGTCCTGGTCATCGACCGCCGCGATCACATCGCCGGCAACATCTACACCGAGGACGTCGAGGGCATCCAGGTACACCGCTACGGCGCCCATATCTTCCACACCTCTATGAAGGACGTCTGGGACTACGTCAACCGCTTCGCCGAGTTCAACAACTACGTCAACTCGCCGGTCGCCAACTTCCACGGCAACATGTACAACATGCCCTTCAACATGAACACCTTCGCCAAGATGTGGCCGGGCGTCGTCACGCCGGCCGACGCCCGAGCCAAGATCGCCGAGCAGGTGGCCGCCGAGAATATCGGTGAACCGGCCAACCTTGAGGAGCAGGCGCTGTCCCTCGTGGGCCGCGACATCTTCGAGACGCTCGTGAAGGGCTACACCGAGAAACAGTGGGGCCGCGATTGCAAGGACCTGCCCGCGAGCATCATCAAGCGCCTCCCCTGCCGCTTTACCTACGACAACAACTACTTCAACGACCGCTACCAGGGCATCCCCATGGGCGGCTACACCAAGATGGTCGCCAACATGCTCGAGGGCGTCGAGGTGCGTTGCGGCGTGGAGTACAAGGAGCTGGCCGCCGCCGAGCCCGATATCGCCGCCAAGACGATCTACTGCGGCCCCATCGACGCGTTCTACGACTTTAAGCTGGGCACGCTCGAGTACCGCAGCCTGCGCTTTGAGACCGAGACGCTCGACGAGGCCGACCACCAGGGCGTGGCCGTGGTCAACTACACCGAGCGCGAGATCCCCTATACCCGTATCATCGAGCACAAGCACTTTGAGTTTGGCACGCAGGACAAGACCGTCATCACGCGCGAGTACCCGGCGGACTGGAAGCCCGGCGACGAGCCCTACTACCCCATCAACGACGAGCGCAACTCCGCGCTGTACGCGCAGTACGAGCAGCTCGCCAAGCAGGAGGGCGACGTGATCTTCGCCGGTCGCCTGGGCGGCTACAAGTACTACGACATGGACAAGGCCATCGCCGCGGCCTTCGAACTCGTCCGCAACGAGCTGGGCGTGGAGCCCACGGAGGCGTAAGGGTCCAAAACGAGCCTCTGCGCGAGCCGAAAACAGCACAAGCAGGCAAGCCAACGCCGGCAGGAGCAATTTCGCCCCTGCCGGCATTTTAGTATGGAGACGGAATTGGCTGTTTTGTACGTTAACTAGTCGAGGTTTTGCAGGGACACGCCCCGCCGCTGGGATCGCGTCGAAAATGTTGGTGTAAGGGTGACGCCCTAGCGTCCATTTAACGAAGAACGGCCTTCGTCCTAGAATCTGAAATCACCACAACAACAGGTTCTAGGAAAGGACGAAGACCGCTATGGAAATCTTATCAGACCCGACGCCGGACATGCTCGCCATGCCCCGTTTCGACGACGGCGCCATCGACATGCAGGAGCTGCTCAGGCGCCTCGCCGAGCAGGTCGTGAACGCCGTGATGGACGCCGAGGCCGACCAGCTGTGCGGGGGCGGGTCGAACAGCCGAAACGGCTACCGCGAGAGGTCGCTCGCCACCTGCGTCGGCACGCTGACGTTGCGCATCCCGAAGCTCCGCACCGGCAGCTTCTTCCCGGACGACGTGATCGAGCGCTACCAGCGCGCGGACCGCGCCCTCGTTGCCGCCGTCGCCGAGATGTACGCCACCGGCACGAGCACCCGCAAGGTGCAGAGGGTGGCCGAGAAGATGGGCGTCTCCAGGCTCTCCAAGGACCAGGTGAGCGCCATCGCGTCGAGCCTGGACGCCGACATCGAGGAGCTCTGTGCAAGGCCGCTCGACGGCTCGCCGGTGCCCTACGTCTGGCTCGACGCCACCTACGTCAAGTGCCGCCGCGAGGGGCGCGTCGCCTCCACCGCCGTGGTCACCGCCATCGGCTGCGACGCGGGCGGCTGGAGGCGCGTCCTGGGCGTCGACGTGGTGGACACCGAGTCATACGACTCGTGGCTCGCCTTCCTGCGGACCATCCGCTCGCGCGGGGCGGCGGGCGTGCGGCTCGTCGTCTCGGACGCCCACCCGGGCCTCGTCCGCGCGCTCGGCGAGGTCTTCCAGGGGGCGGCATGGCAGCGCTGCGCCGTCCATCTCATGCGCGACTGCATGCGCGAGGCGGGCTCCTGGCAGTTGAGGCGCCGCGTGGGCAGGATCGTCTCGCAGGTGTTCCGCGGGCGCGACGCCGCCACCGTGACCGCCATGTACCACGTGGCGTGCGACATGCTGGAGGGGTGCTGCCCGAGGGCGGCGGCGATACTCGAGGGTGCCGAGCCGGACGCCCTGGCATACCTCGACTTCCCGCCGTCGCACTGGAAGCGCCTGCGCACCAACAACGTGCAGGAGAGGACCAACCGAGAGATAAAGCGCAGGTCGCGCGTCGTGCAGGTGTTCCCGTCAACGGGCTCGCTGGTGCGGCTCGCGGGCGCGGTCATGTGCGAGCAGGACGAGACATGGCAGGAGTCCAGGTACTTCTCGGAGGAGAGGATGAACGAGCTCTACGACGAGGGCCGCACGCGCGGGATCGACGGCCCCGTCGACTGGGCGCGGCTTGAGGCGGAGGCCAGGAAGATGATCGAATCCAGCCTCGAGCTTGCGGACAGGGTCGAGGCGGCATAGGATATCAACCGTGTTCCAGATTCCAGGACGCCGGGCCGACTCGCTTCGGATCGGGCGCTACACCAACTTTCTCGACACTACC
>CATXML010000162.1 GCA_958372035.1 uncultured Collinsella sp.
GGCGGTGCATTTGGAGCTGGCTTCTCCAACTTGGCCAACCAGGCCATGGGCGCTGTTGCTCCCATGGTTGGAACGGCTTCCGCGTCCGCAGGTATGCAAAACGGTCCCGTGTGTCCCAGTTGCGGAAACGTTAATCCGATGGGTGCTAAGTTCTGCCTGGAATGCGGACAAAAGCTCGAGCAGGGTGTTGCGTGTTTGGCGTGTGGGCATCTTAACCCGGTCGGTGCCAAGTTCTGCCTGGAATGCGGGAACCGGTTGATCTCGCCAAGGTGCCCGAGCTGCGGAGCCGAGTTGCCCGAAGGGACCAAATTCTGCCCCGATTGTGGAACTAAGATCCAATAAGGAGAAACAAAGATGAACGGTTCTGTTAAACGTGTCATTTTGGGCGAGGCAATCGTCTTGGTGGCATGGCTTGTAATCATGTTTGTCTGCAAAAACGCGCTGATGAACCCTATCGTCTTTGCTATGTCGCTTGGCTTTGGGGTTTTGGCTTTTGCGGCGGCTTCGATTTCGGCTGCCATGTCCGATAAGCAGTCCACGGTCAAAAGCACGACCGAAATCCATTATTTGCCGGTCGCATCCAGCTGTGCCTACTTTGTCGTTGCCCTTCTGGCCAACACGTACTTTGTGTTTGCGGCATATGGGTGGGGCGGCAGCACGATTCCAGTCGTCGTAAACGTTGTCCTTCTTGCTGTGCTTGTCCTTGTGCAGATGGGTCTAGGCTTCAATGGCCGCCAGGTTGACCAAAAGGTTGCTGCCGTGGCCGCAAAGACGGTTCAAACGGCGCAGTTCGGATCGTATGTGGGACAGCTCCTCGCCGTGGCGCAGGACGCTCAGGTCAAAGCCGAACTCAAAGCGCTTAAGGATGACATCTCCTTTAGTTCCAACATGTCGCAACCCCATGTTCAAGAGATCGAGCGACAGTTCTCCGCCGCGCTTGAGGTGGTCTCGAATTCCATGAGTGCCGATGAGCCGGCAGATGTTACGGTTGGCCTTGTCCATGATGCGCGCAATATCTGGAAAAAGCGCAATGCGGCGCTGACCGCTGTCAAATAAGGGCTCGCGCTGCTTTTTGCCAGGGCACTTTGATGGTTGAAGTGGGGGAAGCTATTGGAAATCAACGGTATAACTTGTGAGGGCTGCGGCAGCACCGATGTCGAGTTTGACCCCGCAACTCGAAAGGTTCATTGCAACCAGTGCGGTCGCGAGATGTACTATTCGCGGGCGCGTCTGGGGGCCACGGGCAAAATCGCGTTTGCCAAGGACAATGCCATCAAGTTTTTTAAGGGTGGTAACTTTCCGGAGGCCCGCAAATTTGCCGCGGACGTGCTCAATATGATGCAAGACAACGCGGCAGCACAGTTTATGGTTGCGTACTGCGATGAGTTTTGCGAAGGTCTTTCGGGTTCGATGACGGTTTTCTTTAAAAGGGCCGAAGATATCCCTCTCGAATATGACGAAGTGCGTGACTTGATCGACTTGTTTGAGTCGACGCTCTACAACATGCGTGACTTTGAGGTTCAGATGGTATCGCTCGTGGTCGCCAATATGCAGAGCATGGAGGATCGGTCTCGGCTTGAGAGCTTTATCGATGCTGTGTGCCCGTTCTGCATAGCGCGGTATGCTTCGGAAGACTTTATGACCGCAGAGCGGGAGAGCTTCTATCAAGATATCGCCGCCAACTGCAACATACCCAAGACGTGTCTCGCACTACTCAAGGGCATTAGAGAGAACCCCGGGTCCCCCTATAAAACTGGTTCGTTTGCGTTACGAAGAAGGACCTCGTACTTTCTCGAACACTATGTGGAGCCCGTCGGGCGCATCGTCAATTCGATGAAGGCAAGCCAATACAAACAGAAGTTTCTCGTGGCCTATCAGCAGGTGTCCGAGCAATACCGAAGCATGGCCTCTCAATAAAGCGGATGGCGGGTGCTTACTCGCTTAAAGCTATTGGATGATCTAAACAGTTCAAACTGAAAGGTGGTACAGATGAGTGATTCGGGATTAGATACTGCCCTTATCGAGCGCAGGATCGCCGCTATTGGAACAAAAGTTGACCAGATGACCACGAAGGTCGATAAGGTCGAATCCCAAATGGAGGAAGTGCGGAAGGACCTTAAAAAGCTCCGAAAGGACTTTCTCGAGATGATGCTCGAACAGCGTCGTACCGCCGCACTTGAGCAGGCGACTACGGAGCTCGTGAGCGTCCGGCAGGAGATGGACAAGAAGTTCGGCAACTACTCGGTGGTTCGAAACACCATGGTCGGTATTCTCCAGGCAACCGATGCAGCGCTCGTGCGCAAGGCGACGATTTCGACGGTCTCCGAGGAGTTAATGATTTCTACCCCGGACTACTGGCTGGCGCCTGTCCTGGTTGCCCTTGCGGCATGGATCAACAACAACCGAGATCTTGCAGAGCGCGCAATACGCGAGGCTGTCAAACGTGACAACGAGCACACGTCGCTTGCGATGGCTCTGATCTGCAGACGTAATAACCGCACGGCTACGTGCTACGAATGGCTAGCACGCTACTTCTCGACGCAAAACGCCGCCCGCATCGATGCCGATGCGATGGTCTACATCGATGCTTATATCAACGGCATCTTCGGAACCGACGAAAAGCACCTGTGCGACGACTATATGGCGGGCTGGATCGAGCAGATCAGAAATCAGAGCCCTGAGTTCGAAAACGAGCAGTCTAAGTCATGGGCAGAGTATTTTATCGGCTACGAGGAGGATATGAGTTCGAGATATCCGGCGCTCAAGGTGGTGGTCAAGGAGTTTGACTACATCAATAAGTATCTCGGAAAAGTCGAGGCAATCGAGAGTATCTCCAATGACTTCGCCGACCTCAAGGCTTCTGATGTTGACGAGAGGACGCTTGCCGAGCAGGTTGACAGGCATCTGATGGAGCTCGTTAACTCCGATGACTCCAAGGAGCGAAATTTGCGCCGCCAGGAGGAGTATCTTCTTGCGGTCAAGGCGTTTGGCGGAGACGTGGAGCGCGCCCGAGAGCTCATCAATCGTCGCCGTGATGAGAAGCGTCAGCAGACGATGAATATCATCGACCAGATGACACGCTCGATGCGCGACCAGAGTGCGTCTGTGGATGTGCATAAGAAGAAGACCGCGATTCAGTTTTTGGGCTCCTATATCAACGGTGGTTTCAACCGGTATCGCAAGAGCGATATCCCCGAATTTCCGCAGGCGATCACCCTTGACTTCGACGGATGGACAAGCAAGGCGGTCACCGGCGATGAGGGTAATGCGCTGCGCGGCGATTATGTTCGCTATGTCGGTGAAGAGAAGAAAAAGGAGCTCGCTGAGCTTGATGTCAAGGTTGCGAAGGGCAACAAGAGCCACAAGATAGCGGCCGTTGTCCTCGCTGTTTTGGGAGTAGCTCTCTTTGCATTTGTAAACCAGGTTATTGGCATTCTGCTTCTTGCGGGGGCTGGCTATTGTCTAGTAAAGACGGGCCTCTCGAGCAAGCAGCGCGCTGCGGAGGCAGAAGAGATTGAGGCCAAATACTCCAAACGCATCCAGGAAGGCTGTTCCGAGATCGATCTGGCGCTTAATCAGTGGAAGAGCGCGAAGGAAGCGGCGGCCGAGCGCAGCGACCTGCTTAAGCTCGATAAGGTTGCCTAGCCGATAGGATTGACTCGATAACCATGAATGGAGTGAAATAGATGACTGATGAAGTGACTGATTTCGACCATAACGATGCCGTGATGCAGGACTTCGATGCATTGAGCGAGCTCGATAGTCTGTTTGAAGAGGACGAGCGACTGAAGCAAGCTGAGAACAATGTTTTGACTCAAAATCTCTCAGGCTTTGCAAACTGCTTTCCCGATTGGGATTTGCATCCGCCGGTAGCGTAGAAAAGCGCTTGAAACACAAGCTGCGATCATTTGGAAACATCGATGTTTCTGCGGGCTAGAAGCCATGGGACTTTTGGCCCGCTGTCTTTCATATGCCGGTCGGCGGCATAGGGCATCAACCGTATTCTAGGTTCTTGGACGCCAGGCCGACTCGCTTCGGATCGGGCGCTACACCAACTTTCTC
>CATXML010000163.1 GCA_958372035.1 uncultured Collinsella sp.
ATGCGGGAAGGCAAGGTCGGAACCGCCGCCGTGGATGTCGATCGGGGTGCCCAGGTAGCGATGCACCATGGCGGCGCACTCGGTGTGCCAACCGGGACGGCCTTCGCCCCAGGGGCTCGGCCAGCTGGGTTCGCCGGGCTTAGCGGCCTTCCACAGGGCAAAGTCGAGCGGGTCGTTCTTGTCCTCGTTCTCCGCGATGCGCGCGCCAACCATAAGGTCGTCGATGTTGCGGCCCGAGACCTGACCATAGTTGGGATCGCTGCGCACGGCAAAGTACACATCGCCGTTATCGGCTGCGTAAGCGTGGCCCTGCTCGATAAGCGTCTTGATCATAGCGATCATGGGGCCGATCTCCTTGGTGGCGCGGGGGCGCACATCGGGATCGAGCACGTTGGCGGCACGCATGACGCCGATGAACTTGTCGGAGAACTCCGTCGCGACCTCGGCGGCCGTGCGGCCCTGCTCGTTGGCGCGCTTGATGATCTTGTCATCGACATCGGTGAGGTTCTGGGCGAACGTGACCTCGTAGCCGCTCGCGATGAGCCAGCGACGAATCACGTCAAAGCTGATGAACGTGCGGGCATTGCCGATGTGGATGTTGTCGTAGACCGTGGGGCCGCACACGTACATGCGGACCTTGCCGGACTCGATGGGCTGGAACTCTTCCTTTTTATGGGTAGCGCTGTTGTAGATACGCATTCGTTACTCCTTAACGGTTTTCTGTAGCAGGCAGACGGCCCAGGCACCGATTCCCTCGCCCTGGCCTTCCCAACCGAGCTTTTCGGTCGTAGTGGCGGCGACGCCCACGTTTTCGACGTCAACGCCCAGAGCATGGGCGAGGTTGGCGCGCATGGCATCGCGGTGCGGGGTGATCTTGGGTTGCTGGCAGGCAATGGTGCAATCGGCATCGACAAACTCAAAGCCCAGCTCGCGCGCATAGTCCATCACGCGAGCGAGCAGCACCATCGAATCGGCACCCTCGTAGGTGGGATCGGTGTCGGGGAATAGCTTGCCGATGTCTCCCCCGCGGCAGGCGCCCAGAATGGCGTCGGCCAAGGCATGCGCGAGCACATCGGCATCCGAGTGGCCCAGCAGGCCGCGCTCGTAGGGAATGTCAACCCCGCCGATGATACATCGACGCCCCTCCACCAAACGGTGGACGTCGTAGCCGTGGCCAATGCGCAGGTTACTGAACATGGGGAAGGTCCTCTCCCTCGGCCATGCGGCCAAGCAGAATCGCGGTTACGGGACGCAGGTCCTCGGGCACCGTCACCTTAAGGTTATCGCGCGGGCTCTGGACACAGCGGACGCGCCCGCCCATGCGCTCGACCAGCGAAGAATCGTCGGTCCCGATAAAGCCCTCGGCGATAGCTGCGGTGTGGGCGCGCTTCATGGCGTCGACGCTAAAGATCTGCGGTGTCTGCGCGGCCCAGTAGAGCTCACGCGGCGGCGTCTCGACGATATTGTCGCCGTCGACGATCTTGAGCGTGTCGATCGCGGGCTGACCGCATACGACACCGTCGAGCGAGCGGTCGCCCACAAGCACGTCGATCGCATGATCGATGGCCTCGGTCGTGATGAGCGGACGGGCGCCGTCGTGGATGGCGACATATTCGAAACCCGCCGGAACCGCATGCACGCCGGCACGGGTGGAATCCTGACGGGTATCGCCGGCATCGGCGAAGCTGATGGGCGTGTCATAGTCAAACGGGTCGATGGCCAGGCGGCGCATCTCGGCACGGCGCTCGGCAGGGCACACCACCACGATGTGGCCGACCTTGTCGCTACGATCGAACGCGCGGATGGACCAGCTCATGAGCGGACGACCCGCCACGTTAACGAGCTGCTTGCCGCCGGGATTTCCAAAGCGCTGGCCGCTGCCGCCGGCAACGACCACGGCGCATACGGGCGCCATTATGCGTTCCCCTGTTTGGTGCCCTTCATGCGGTACAGCGAGTCCGCAAGAATGGCAGGGTTGTTGACGCCAAAGTCGCCCAGGCGCTCCGGATCCTCGCTGATGTCGTCCATGAGCTCCTGCAACGAGCCGTACTCGTCGACGATCTTCTCGGCCACGCCGTCGCGCACGACGGACACGCGCGAAAGCGTGCGCAGGCCCAGTGGCGTCATGACGGAGTCCTCGTCCAGGTCGTCGTAACCCAGAACCGCCGCCACATGCTGTGGGTCGGACAGGTCCTTAGGTGTCATACGGCTTAGGTTGGCGCGAATCTTCTCGGCATTAGCCTCGGAAGAATCACTTGCGTAGTCGCGGATCATCAGGTCATACTCGGTATCCATGCTGGAGCCCGCGAGCTGCTCGAGCTGCATCTGCACGAGCTTGCCCTGGTTGCCCAACTTGACGATGCAATCCTTAAGCTCGGTCTTTGCCTGCTGCATGATCTCGAAGCTCGAGAAAATACCGGTAATGTCGGCGAGCGTAACGTAGTCGTCGAGCTCGAGGGCCGTCAGGCGCAGCAGGGAGCGGTCGAGCGACTGACGGGTAGTCTGGAGCGTGGCGACGAGCTGGTTGACCGAGCTCATGATGGTGGTGACGGGCTGGATCTCGTAGCTCTTGCCGTGAACGTACACGTTGACGACGGCACGACGGGCCGAGACCGAGATCACAATGGCATCGGTAAGCACCGACATGCGAGCGGCGGTGCGATGACGCATGCCCGTCTCGCTCGTGGCAAGCGAGGGATCGGGATTGAGATGGAAGTTGGCGCGCAGGATCTGGGTGAGGTCGCCGTCGATGACGATGGCGCCGTCCATCTTGGAGAGCTCGAACAGACGGTTCGAGGTGAACGAAATGTTGAGCGGGAAGCCGTCGTTACCGGCAGCGAGCACGTTTTCGGTGTCGCCAACGCAGATAAGGGCGCCCAGGTGACCAGCAATGATCATGTCGAGGGCGGTGCGGATCGGCTGGCCGGGGGCAGTCAGGCGAATAGCCTGTTCCATACGCTTTTGCAGCTCGTTCTTATCCAAGGCATCGCTCCCATCGTATACGCTCCATAAACGCTAAATAGTTTCTCACGGTTTGTCCCCGCAGCGCTTGCGAAATCCGATGCTTACAGAATGAGCGAACACCGCTGGGGTAGTCAAAAGAGCCCCAACCCAAACGAGCTGCTTATGTGGTAGCATCGGGATTCACATGAATGAGGGAGTAGTCGCGTGACCGGGTTCGCCTCCGGTGGCGCGGTAAGTCAACACACTGGCCGATGCGGCCTGGCTTGCCTTAATGAACGAGACTCGTGGCTGTGCGCGCAACGCGTACGCCACGGGTCTTTTTTGTTGCTCCCCCAAGAGGTACACGCGGGCCCGCCCGCAGAGAGGGAGCCAGACTATGGGACTCGCAGAGCTCGTGCTGCTCGCCGTTGGCCTTTCGATGGACGCCTTTGCCGTATCCATCTGCAAGGGCCTTGGCATGAAGAAGATCAACCTTAAGGTCGCCGTAGTGCTCGGCCTGTTCTTTGGCGGCTTCCAGGCCGGCATGCCCGTGATCGGATGGGCGCTTGGCAGCCAGTTTATGGGCATCATCGGCCCCATCGACCACTGGATCGCCTTTATCCTGCTCGCCTTCATTGGCGGCAAAATGCTGTGGGAGGCCTCTACCGAGGACGAGGATGAAGGCGACGGCAAGGATGCCGAAAAGATTGACCTGGGCGAGTACCTGATCCTCGCCATCGCCACCTCAATCGACGCCCTAGCCGTGGGCATCTCATTTGCCGCGCTCTCGGTCGACATCATGCCCGCCGTGTCGCTCATCGGCATCACGACCTTTATCTTCTCCGTCGCCGGCGTAGTGATCGGCCACACCTTTGGCGCGCGCTACGAAAAACCTGCCACCATCGTGGGCGGCATCGTGCTCATCCTCATCGGGCTCAAAATTTTGCTGGAGCACCTGGGAATCTTCGTGCTGTAGCCGCATTCGGCCCTCCACCGTGTCATATTGCCAAGGAATATCGAGCCGATTTCGGAAGTATGCGGCAAAATTCAAGACCCACGAGCACACTGGACTTTTTAACTCAATTTATCAGGCATTTTGTCATAAAA
>CATXML010000164.1 GCA_958372035.1 uncultured Collinsella sp.
ATCGGCCAGTTCATGGGGTAGGTGCCGATGCCGAGCACCGTTTCAATCTCCTCCATGAGGTCGAACGGGTCGCGAGCCTCGTGGTCGAGCTTGTTCACAAAGGTGAAGATGGGAATATGGCGCAGCGTACAGACCTTAAAGAGTTTTTTGGTCTGGGCCTCGACGCCCTTGGCGCCGTCAATGACCATGACTGCGGCGTCGGCGGCCATAAGGGTACGGTAGGTATCCTCCGAGAAGTCCTGGTGGCCGGGGGTATCGAGGATATTGACGCAGGCGCCGTTATAGGTGAACTGCAGCACCGAGGAGGTAACGGAAATACCGCGCTCCTTCTCGATGTCCATCCAGTCCGAGACGGCATGCTTGGCCGAGCTCTTGCCCTTGACCGAGCCGGCAGTCTGGATGCTGCCGGTATAGAGCAGCAGCTTCTCGGTAAGCGTGGTCTTACCGGCGTCCGGGTGGCTGATGATCGCGAATGTGCGGCGCGACGAGATTTCATCCGACAGGCTTGCCATGCGGATCCTTTCTTGCATTGAGTGCATTACGTCGTTGTAACCGCACCATTGTAGCCGCGAAATCCCGCCATAGGGCACCTATCAGGACAAATTCATCAGTTGGGGCCTGGGTAGCCGGCCCAATCCGAATTTGTCTCTTGCATAACTGTGCATAGTGTATATATACTGTGCTTACCGGTTATATACACGTGTAGCCCAACAGCTAAGGAGCCGCTGTGGACATCATCCTATCCAATTCGAGCGACAAGCCCATCTACGAGCAAATAGCCTCGCAAGTCAAAGCTCAGATCCTTTCGGGCGCGCTCGCTTCGGGAGCCAAACTCCCCAGCATCCGTGCGCTCGCGAGCGACCTCGGCGTGAGCGTCATTACCACCAAGCGTGCCTATGCCGACCTGGAGCAGCTCGGCTTTATCTGCACCGTGCAGGGCAAGGGCTGCTTTGTCGCCGAGGGAAACCAGGAGCTCTTGCGCGAAAACCAGCTCTGCCATATCGAAGAGTTGCTTGCGCAGGCCGCTACGCAGGCCGAAACCCTGGGCGTCACGCGCGACAAATTGCACGAGATGCTCGACCTTGTGGCCCCCGAAACCATGCAGTAGCCATCTGCAAGAAAGGCTATACCATGCAAAACCTTTTAGAACTCAAAGGCATCTCACGCCGTGTGAGCGACCGTTTTTCGTTGCGAGTGGTCACGCTTGCCGTGGAGCCCGGCCAGATCGTTGGCTTTGTGGGCGCAAATGGCGCCGGCAAGACGACGACCATTCGCGCCGCGCTTGGGCTTATAAAGCTCGATGCCGGCGAGGTGCACCTGTTTGGGCAGCGCTATGGCGCCGACGCGCCCGACGAGACGCAGCGCCACCTGCGCTCCCGCATCGGCCTCGTCCTGGACACGTGTCCCTTCCCCTCCACGCTCAAGGTGGGCCAGGTCGAGAGGCTCGTAGGCCCGGCATACCCCACGTGGAGCTGCGAAACGTTCGCCGGATTCATCGACCGATTTGGCCTCGACCCCAAGACAAAGGTCAAGGACCTCTCCCGCGGCATGGGCATGAAGCTGCAGCTCGCCTGTGCGCTCAGCCACAATGCCAAGCTACTCGTTTTGGACGAAGCCACCGCGGGCCTCGATCCCATGGCGCGCGAGGAACTGCTCGACGAGTTGCTCGCCTTTGTTTCCGACGGCCAACGCAGCGTGCTGCTCTCGAGCCATATTACGTCCGACCTCGATCGCACTGCCGACCGCGTCATCTGCATCGATAACGGATCGATTGTGTTTGACCTGCCGCGCGAGGACATTACCGACCGAGCCGGCATCGCCCACTGTACCCAAGCACAGGCCGCCGAGCTTACGGCTTGCGTCGAAGGCGCCCGCGCCGCCCACCACGCCTACAGCGTGGACGTGCTCGTGCCCAACCGTCGCGATACGCTCGAGGCCTTTCCCGAAATTCCCTGCGATCGGGCAACCATTGATGACTATCTGCGCCTCATGCTGAAAGGGGCTTCGAAATGAAACGCGCCTTTATGTCCGAGCTCGCCATCGTTCGCACGCTTATCCCGAGTATCGCGGGCGTCGGCCTGTTCATATTCGTCGTGCTGACTCTCGCCAACGCATCGGATGGAGATTCCGGCATGAGCGCCGGCGCCTGCGCGGTCAGCGCCATGTCGCCCATCATGGTCATGAGCTCGCTGGCCGGCTTCGACAATCAAAACGGATGGGAGCGTTATCGGGCGACGCTGCCCTTCTCGCGCAAAGACATTATTTGTGCCCGCTACCTGTGCATCGTTGTCTTCTCGGCCATCATGGCCTGCGCCGCCGTGCTTTTGAACATCATCGTCCTTCCGCTCTTCAACAGTGCGGGCGTGACCTCGACAGGACAAACCGTCTTTGAGATCGCAATCGCCTCAGCAGCCTCGATGCTCATCTCACTCATGATGGTATTTCTGGCGCAGCCGCTGTTCTTTCGCTTTGGACACATGGAGGCGCTGCGCCTTTCCGTCGGCCTGTTTGCCCTGCTCGGATGCCTTGTCATGGCCGCACTGAGCTCCTCCAACCCCATCAGCAACTGGCTTATGTCGATTGCCGGGGCGAACCCCGATCCTGCCGTCCTCGGCTGTCTGTGCGCAGGAATTGCCGCGCTGGCCCTCGTGCTATGTGCACTTAGCTGCATCGTCAGCGCCAAGGTCTACCGGACACGCGACCTGTAGGCAAGCGCGGTATCATCGGGCATGCGCCGCAGATCTGGCGCGGTCTTTTATGAGGAGGCGCTCAACCCGTGTCGTGGGTTACAGCAGCATTTGCATCAGCTTTCTTTGCCGGCATCACATCCATTTTGGCCAAATGCGGCATCAGGCACACCGACTCCGACGTTGCAACCGCCATCCGTACTTGCGTGGTGCTCGTATTTGCCTGGGCAATGGCGGGCATTTCTGGATCCATCGGAGCAATCGGCGCCATTCCCGCCAAAGCCTGGCTATTCCTCACCCTCTCGGGACTCGCCACCGGCGCCTCGTGGATCTGTTACTTTAAGGCGCTCAGCATCGGAGACGTCAACAAGGTTGTACCTGTCGACAAGATGAGCACCGTGCTCGCCGTGCTGATCGCCATAGTGCTTTTTGGTGAGACAGGCAACCTGGCGGTCAAGCTCGTGGGAACCGCAGTTATCACGCTCGGCACGTTTTTGATGATCGAGAAAAAGCAGTCCGTCGGCGCAGAGCAAAAGCAAGACCGAGCCTGGCTCGCTTACGCCCTCGGCGCCGCCGTGTTCGCGGCACTCACCTCCGTCCTCGCCAAGATCGGCATCGAAGGTGTCGAGTCAAACCTGGCCACGGCAATCCGCACCTGTGTGGTACTTGTTATGGCATGGGCAATCGTGGCTGCCAAGGGAAAGCTGGAGCAGGTCGCGCGCATTGACCCGCGCGAACTCGCATTTCTTGCGGCATCGGGCATTGCGACCGGCGCGTCGTGGCTGCTGTACTACTACGCCATCGCTGCAGGCCAGGTGAGCGTCGTCGTGCAAATCGACAAACTATCGATTGTCGTATCGGTGCTGTTCGCACGACTGGCCTTCAACGAAAAGCTGTCGCATCGAAGCGCCATCGGCCTTTTCCTCATCGTGCTGGGCACCGCCGCGCTCGCGATTTGGAAGTAGCGTCGGTGCCAGGCGAGATTCAGTCCACCCGCAAATCCGTGACACAGCGCCCACACCGGGCTTGAGATGTTTGTATTGCCCGCGCGCTACCGTGCTACTTGCGCAGCGGCTTGGGCAGCGGAATGCCCGCCGCGATGACGGCGGCGATGATCATGCAGACGATACCCTTGAGCGGGAAGCACATGAGCAGCAGGCCCACAACCATGACCGGCTGACGCATAACGGCGCCCATCGTCGAGGCGGTGCAGACGGCGACGCAAAAGACCGGATCGGCGCCGGTGAGGATGGCAAGACCATAGCCCAGGCTCACACCCGAGAAGATAACCGGGAAGAAGTGGCCGCCACGCCAACCAAGGTTGATGAGGGC
>CATXML010000165.1 GCA_958372035.1 uncultured Collinsella sp.
CAATGGTATACGGGTGCATCATCGACGTCTTCAATACAGACAATATCAGTGCGGAGTGTTCTGAAAAGTAACACCAGGGCGGGCCCTACGTTAACTCGGCAGGGGGAGTGCGATTCCTCGATCGCTCACTTAATCTAATGGGAAATTGAGCGAGGCCGGAGCTTTAGCTCCAGCCTCCTTATATAAGGGCTCGGCAAAGCCGAGCCACTAAATTCTTATCAGCCCCAGAATATGTTTAGGAACTTTGCCTGGAGCATGTTAACGCAGGGTCGGAATGGGGGCAGCTTCCCAGCGCATTCCGCAGGGGGCGGTACATTTTGTAGCGCGAAGCGCGGATAAAAATGTACCGCATGCCCGAGGACGCGCTGGGAAGCTGCCCCCATTCCGACCCGGACATACAGATCTACCAGCGCATTTACAAATTCGTAAACTTTTTTCAAAAAAGTGCTTGCACAGTTCTCGAATCATAGGTTATTATCTTCCTCGTTGAACGCGCGGGTCCAAGAAAACGAACCGCGAATCAACAACATAGCATGTCGGAGTGGCGGAATTGGCAGACGCGCTAGCTTGAGGTGCTAGTGACCGCTTTTTGGTCATGCGGGTTCAAGTCCCGCCTCCGACACCATCGCATTTGAGAAGCCTCTTCGGAGGCTTTTTTGTTACCGATAGACGGTGAGGTCCACGATGGAAACGCTTGAGCGCAACGAGTGGGCAGACGTTGCCCAACTGGTCGAGATCACGAGCGATGCTGTCATCATTTGTGAGCTCGACGGAACCATTCTGCATGTGAATAATCGCTTACTTGGTTTGATGTGCGAGGAACGCGCCGACGTCATCGGTGGAGATGTTAAAGACGTCCTGTATTCGTCCGCTTTTGAACGTGCGACGGAACATCGTCTACCATTTGAAACTGATGGCTCCGAGAACGAACTGATGCTCAAGCTGAGTGACGGCTCTTTTATTCCCGTCTTGGTTCGTGCGGGCTCCGTAACGCCTCCACGCATCTTTGGGCGCCGCGCACCACGTGTCCTGGTGGCGCTTCACAGTATCGAAGAGCAGTATTCCCACGATCGTCAGCTCAAACGTGCGCTTTCGGAGCTTAGGGTGGCGAATAAACGCCTTTCGGGTACCCTTTCGGTCATTATGAGTACCGTGGGCTCCAATGAGCTCCCCAGCTTGCTCGATATCGTTTTGAATCAGCTCGTCGGAACGCTCGATGCCTCTGGAGCTGCGATTTATTTTTCTGAGAGCGGCGGCTTTAAGCTTCGCGGTGTTTCCAAGGAGCTGCATGATAGCTACCTGCCCGAGTTTTTGCCGTATGGCGCTGGCATTCCGACGTATGTTCTTCGCGAGTCGCGTGCCTGCCGCCTGTCGATTCAGCAGGACCTTGAGGGCGACCGGGTTGCTTCGGGTATGTTCATGGATTTGGACAATCGTTCCAAGCACTTGCTGCGCGTGCAGGATATGCCCCCGTATCGCAGCGAGATCTGTCTTCCCGTGTTTTACGGCACGCAGGTGCTCGGTGTGTTGGAGGTCGGTTGGAAACGTCCACAGGCGCCACTTGCCTATGACCTTAACGTGCTCGAGGTCATCTGCGATTACCTGTCTATTCAGATGGTCGGCATGGCGTCGAGCTTGCGTTCGCGCCGCACGGCAGAACTTGGTCGTTCGCTCAACGTGCTGCGCGATGAGCTTTTTACCTATCTTGATGATCCGGTCGCTGCTTCGCACGCCGTCTCGTCCGAAATCTGTGCCGTGCTCAATTGCCATTTTTGCCCCGTGGAGTACGATGCGGGCCTCGAAGCCTATGTTATCGATTTTGAGGGCGGTAGCCGTGTGGCGTTGCCGGGCGATCCAGAGTCACTCTTCTTTTCCGTCACGACGCCGGCGGCGCGCCTGGGGACATCTTCTGATGGGTTCGAGACATCGGTGCTGGGCGGGACGAGTGCCGACGATCTCAGGCACGTGCGCCTTACACGTGTGGACGAATCCACGTCTATGGGTGCATGGTTGAGGGCCCACGGCCTACCGTGTCAGGGACTTTATGTCGACTCCGGCATCGAAGCAGGGCGCTACCACTCGGAATCGGATGGCAAGCGAAGCAACGATGCAATTGTTCCCGCTGATATCGCCAAGGGGCCGACGAGGCGTGCTTTGCTGCTCCGCGATGGCAGCCAGGAGCCCATTGATGACCTCGAATACGACTACATGGTGCATTTGGCGCATGACTTTGAGTTGATTTATGAGGGCGAGTCTCAAAAGCGCGAAGAACGTCATATTGCTCAGACGCTTCAGATTGGCATGAGAAATTCGCTTGGTGACGTTCCGGGTATCGCGACTGATTCGGTATACCTGTCAGCCACGAACTCTGCATTGGTCGGTGGTGACTTCTATACGCTCATCCGTCTTCCCGACGATTGCGCCGTCATGATCCTGGGCGATGTGTCCGGCAAGGGCATCGAGGCGGCATCCATGTCTGCACTCGTCAAGACGGCGCTGACGGCCTATGCCTGGGAGGGTGCGGGGCCTGCCCGCATGGCCCGCTCGCTCAATAGCATGCTCATGGGCTTTTCGAGGGTCGAGACGTTCGTGACGGCCTTTATCGCTAAGATTGACCTTAAAGCCGGGCGCGCTACCTATTGCTCTGCGGGACATCCTCCCACTATGGTCATCAGACCGTCGTCGAAGCCGCTTGGCGGCGGAGAAACCCGAGGGGGAGAAGTGGAGCTCCTTGGGTGCCAATCGGGCGTGATCGGTGCCTTTGAGAGCATGGTCTACGAGACGGGCGCCTTTACGTTCGCTCCTGGTGACATGCTATTTATGTATACCGACGGAACGATTGAAGCACGTGATCGCTCGGGTGCTTTCTTTGGCGAACAGCGCCTTCGCGACCTTCTGCTCTCTGTCTCGGGTGAGGGCGTATCGGGCATTTGCGGCAAGGTCTTGGGCGAGCTTGACCGATTTACCGATTCGGCGCTGGACGATGACATTGCATTGGTGTCCCTTGAGTTTTTACGGGGTCGTTCATAGACGACGCTGGGCGGGTTGAATCCGCACGGTTGGGGAAATGAATGCATCGAGTGGGCTTTTTTGGGGAACCATGGTCGTATGAATGAGTGGAATGACATAGCGGTTTTGACGCCACCGGGTGATGTCGACATCGCCTCGGTGCCCGTGCTGCGCCGACGGTTGGACAATTTGATCGACCGGGGCGTTCGTCGCGTTGTCATCAATTGCCAGGCCGTGGGCTTTATCGACTCGACGGGTTTGGCGTTTTTGCTTACACGTGCCAGAGAACTCATGAGGCGAGAGGGCCTGCTTTCGCTCGTTAACGCCTCCGATGAGGTCATCCGCTTTTTGGAGATTGCCCGACTTGTCGACATCCTCCATGTTGCGGGCTTCGCTCGGGAGTCGATTCCTGCCATTCCGGTGGGGGAATTGCCTCGCTGGAGCAAGAGTGTCGAGGTGCGCCAGGGTATCGAGAACCTTCCATACTATCGTCATCGTATTGCCGAGCTACTCGAACCGCTTCCCCTGAGGCGGGATGAGCGCTATGACGTCGCGTTGGCATCGGGCGAGGCGCTGGGCAACGCGTATGACCATGCGGGCGGTATCGGATGCATCCTGACGGTTCAGGCCTATGGCGATCGTGTCGTGATTGAGGTTGTCGACCGTGGGGCGGGCTATTCGATTGACGGGTCGAGTGAACCGGTTACGACTGAGGAGCGCGGGCGTGGGATCAAGCTCATGCGCATGTTAGTCGACAACGTGGAGGTTGCCCGTCGTACTGATGGTGCCGGTACGCGCGTTCGGATGGTAAAGCTGTTTAGCGGAACATTGGAATCGTGCGCCTAGTAAATCGTTTTGGCATGTATATCTGCCAAGAGCATGTGGCGAACAACTTTTTTGAAAAAAGTACTTGCGTCTTTTGGGCAACTCGCGTAAATTAATAACCCGCAAGCGGACATGGCTCAGTTGGTAGAGCACAACCTTGCCAAGGTTGGGGTCGCGGG
>CATXML010000166.1 GCA_958372035.1 uncultured Collinsella sp.
ACGCCGGGCCGACTCGCTTCGGATCGGGCGCTACACCAACTTTCTCGACACTACCTCCCTTACCGGCAGGGCGGTGATGTAGCGTGGTTCCCGCCAACAGCGCCGTCGACCCCGCAGTCATCCCGGCGGCCGATCTCACCACCAATATCGGCATCCATTCCCGCAAGAGCGTCGTGGCGGCGCATGCCCGCTCCGAGCGCGCCCGCCAGGAGTTTGAGCGCCGCGCTCAACTCCTGCGCGAGTGCCTGCACAGCGAGGACTTCTTGGCCAACAAGGGCATAGGCAACGAGATCGGCTTCCATACCTTCTGCTACGACCCCGCGCTTGAGTTTGAGGCGCGCGCGTTGTTTGACGCCCTTTCACGCGATGTCGAGGCCGGCAAGCTCCCGTGCACGCTCAAGGTCGTAAACCTCTACGACGCCGTGCTGGCAATTCTCGAAAAGCGCCGTGTCCTCAAGGCCATTCCGCGTCAAGAGGAGCGTCGCGGCTCCCAGCGCGTGCTTGAGGACGTGGCCAAGTTTTGTTCGCCCGAGAAGATCGCCGCGTACATCCTCGAGCAAACCGAGCCTCATGCACCTGGCGATGTCATTCTTCTGACCGGTGCCGGCGAGGTCTATCCCTTCTTTCGTATACACACCCTTCTCGACTGCATGCAAGTCGATTTTTCCGACCTGCCGGTGGTCGCCGCCTATCCGGGCAGCTTCAACGGCTCTTCTTTCCAGCTCTTTAACCGTCTGCCGGCCGATAACTACTATCGCGCCATCGATATCTCGTAAGCACGGCTCCCCGCAGACAAGGCCTGCCGCCGGTAACAGCCATTTGCCATAACGTTCCCAAACCCAAAGGAGCACCCATGGACAACACGATCATTCGCGACCTCTTTGCAAAAGACATCAACCGCTCCATCAACGGCGTGGTCAAGGTCCAGGATTCAAAAGATGGGTCCATCCGCCAGGAGCTTGACGAGTACGTGGTGACGCGCGAGTTGCAGAGGCACTTTGCCACGTTCTTCAAGGCCTACGGCGATGCCATCGATGCGCGCACCGACAAGATCGGCGTGTGGATCAGTGGTTTCTTCGGTTCCGGTAAATCGCACTTCCTCAAGATGCTGAGCTACCTGCTCGAGAATCGCCAGATCGGCGGCAAGAGCGCCATCCGCTACTTTGACGGCAAAATCGTCGACCCCATGGTCGCGGCTGCCATGGAGCGCGCGTGCTCGGTGCCCACGCAGGCCATCCTCTTTAACATCGATAGCAAGGCGGGCCAGTGGAAGCAGGGTGATACGGCTCCCACGGCGCTGCTTCGCGGCTTTGAGCGCATGTTCTACGAGGCGCGCGGCTTCTACGGCGAGGACCTCAAGCTCGCAAAGCTCGAGGACTACATCGATTCCCTGGGCAAGACCCAGGAGTTCCGCGAGGCCTTTGAGCGCATCAACGGCGAGTCCTGGCTCCAGACTCGCGATACCTACAGCTACTTTGAGGACGACGTCGTCGAGGTGCTGCAGAGCGTGCTCGGCATGAGCGAAAAGGCCGCATTGAACTGTCTCGAGGGTTCTTTGGACGAGGTTTTTGGCCCCGATGTCTTTGCCATAAAGGTCATGTATTACGTGGACGCTCAGGCAGCGGCCCACGGCGGCAACTTCCGTTTGCTCTTTATGGTCGATGAGGTGGGTCAGTTTATTACAAACGACCAGGACCCAAGCCTTATGCTGAGCCTTCAGACCATCGTCGAGGAGCTGGGTGCCGCCTGCGGTGGCCGCGTGTGGGTGATGGTCACGAGCCAGGAGGCCATCGACAACCTGAGTCTGCCCGTGGGCAACGACTTTTCAAAGATTCAAGGCCGCTTCAATACCCGCCTTTCGCTTTCCAGTTCCAGCGTGGACGAGGTCATCCAGCGCCGTGTGCTCGAGAAGACCGCGTCGG
Organism: uncultured Collinsella sp.; assembly: GCA_958372035.1. GTDB lineage: Bacteria > Actinomycetota > Coriobacteriia > Coriobacteriales > Coriobacteriaceae > Collinsella. The sequence goes on from CATXML010000166.1 coordinate 1,923, forward strand.
CGGCCGATATGCTTGCACAGGTCTACGAGCGAGACGCCGCCGTGCTCAAAAATAACTTTACCTTTGAGGGTGGCTCGCGCTCCGACCTTGCCGGCTACGCCAACTCCAAGGATTTTGTGGCCAGCTACCCGTTTGTGGGCTATCAGTTTAAGCTCCTGCCCGACGTGATGACCGAGGTGCGCAAACACGGTGTCAAGGCCAAGCACATGTCCACGGGCGAGCGCTCCATGCTGAGTGCGTTCCAGGAGAGCGCTCAGGCCGTCCAGCGTGACCAGACTGGTGTACTCGTGCCGTTCTGGCGCTTCTTCGACACTATCTCCAAAGATCTTGAGCACGGCATCAGCCAGGTGGTTGACCGCGCGGTCCGTGCGGCCGAGAACGCGGAGGGCCTTGAACCCTACGACGTTCAGGTGCTCAAGCTCCTGTACCTGATTCGTTACATCGGCTACGTCAAGGCCACGGTCGAGAACATCTCCATCCTCATGATCGATAGCCTCGACGTGGACAAGCGCGCCCTTAAGGACCGCGTCAAGGAGTCCCTTGCCCGCCTGGAGCGCGAGAACTACGTGGCGCGCCAGGGCGATACCTATAGCTTCCTCACCGACGAGGAGCAGGAGATTGCGCAGGAAATCGCGCACACCCCGATTGACAACGCGCAGGTGATCGAGTCCATCAAGAAGCGCCTGTTCGACAGCATCTACACCGCGCGCAAGCTCAACCGCGGGGCCAACGACTTCCCGTTTGACCGCTATGTGGACGGCTCAATCCACGGTGGCAGCATGGGCGGCATGGAGCTTTACGTGGCGACCATGGCGAGCGACCTGGGCCGTGCGGACGATACCGAGCTGGCCTTGGCTTCTTCGGGCAAGGCCATCGTGGCCTTAAGCGACGAGGCGGATTATTGGGAGACGCTCGTCAACGCCGCCAAGATCCGCAAGTACGCCAAGACGCGAAATCTCCAGGAGCTTCAGCCGAGTACGCGCCAGATCGTCGAGTCCAAGATGCGCGAGGCGGCCTATAACGAGAAAGAGGCCGATACCCTTTTGAGCGAGGCCGTGCTCCATGCACGTTGCGCGGTCAACAGCCGCATGGTTGAGGTCCGTGCTGCCAAACCCGCCCAGGTCTTTGAGCAGGTGCTGGCGCAGCTGTGCGATGTGGCCTTTGAAAAGGCCGGCTATATCGGCGCGCCGGTCACGAGCGATTCCGATATCCGCTCCACTCTGGCGGGCAACGTTCAAGCGGGGCTCGCTGGCATGAACGCGGGTAACACGCGTGCACTCAAGGAGGTCGAGGACTACCTCAAAGTGCAGCACCAGCGCCATCTGGATACCGCTATGGGCGATATCCAGCGCCAGTACCAGCAAAGGCCCTTTGGCTGGCGCGAGGTCGACATCGCAAATGTGGTGGCGCAGCTTGTGGTGGAGCAGCGCGCGCAGGTGCTGTTTGGCGGCCAGACGGTTCAAGCTAACGATAGCCGCATGGTGGCGCTCCTGCGCAAGGATGCCGATAAGGCCCAGGTGCGCTTGCGCGTGCGCATGAGCGACCGGTTGCTGCGCGCCACGGGCGAGCTCATGCGTGATCTGTTTGATCTCAAGACCGTGCCCTCCAACGAGGATAAGCTCGTGGCCGAGCTCAAAGAGCGCCTTGAGGGCTTGCGCGAGGCGTGCCTCGCCATGGCACGCGACTACTACACGGGCATCAAGCCGGCCTACCCGTATCCCGGTGAGGACGAGTGCGAGAAGATGCGCTCGGAGGTGGCCGACGTCCTTAAGGACCAGAACGAGGCCGAGGCGTTCTTGACCACGTTCACCAAGCATGAGGAGCGTTTGCTCGATGCCAAGGAAGACTTTGATAAGGTGGTTGAGTTCTTCGAGTCCAACCAGCGAACAGCGTTTGACCACGCCAAGGATTTCTTGAGCCGCACCGAGGGTATCGAGTATGCCTCCGATGACATTCCCAGCGCGGTTGAGAATGTGGCAAAGGTGCGTGAGGTTCTCAAAGATCCCAAGCCCTACGGCCGCATTAAAGACCTGCAGCCTCTTATGGATCCCGTCGAGGACGACATGAAAAAGCTGCTGGGCATCCGCCGCA
>CATXML010000167.1 GCA_958372035.1 uncultured Collinsella sp.
GATCGTTAGGGACGTATCGAATCGCATGGGCAAAAACGATGATCTGCGCAACGTGTCCATCGAGGTTGACCCTGTGACAGTGGTAGGGCTTCAGGGGATAAACGGTTCGGGTAAGACCATGCTTATGCGAGCGGTCTGCGGATTGATCAAGCCTACCGCAGGCGAAATCTCTATCGATGGCCAAAGGCTCGGAGTTGATATCTCGTTCCCGCCGAGTCTGGGAATGCTGATCGAGGCACCCTCCTTTTTGGGTTATCTGTCTGGCTACGACAATCTGGAGCTCATCGCTCAGATCAAGGGCGTTGCCACTCCCGAGGACATTCGCTCTGCCCTGCGGCTCGTGGGGCTCGATGCAGACGAAAAAAAGAAGTTCCGAGCATATTCGCTTGGGATGAAGCAGCGTCTGGGGATAGCTGCGGCAATTATGGAGAAGCCGAAGCTGCTTGTTCTCGATGAGCCAACAAATGCCCTCGACGAAGCGGGCGTTGGAATGCTCAAGCGCGTTGTGGCGATGGCGGCCTCAACGGGTCGCGAGGTTATTCTGTCCAGCCATGACGGAGAGGTGCTCGCGGAGCTTGCCGATAGAGTTTATTGCATGCGCGATGGCGCCGTTGTGAACGTTCGGGAAAGGTCGTGAGCACGATGAAGAAGGCCCTGTGGACGAGAAGGTCGATGCTCGCGCTTTTCGGCTGTGCTGTTACTGGCCTTGCGGGCATGAGGGTGAGCGTCGTTAACGGGAACCGGACGGTCATTCCTGAGAAATACTATGCAGAGGGCGAATGGCTCTCGATGGATGGGGCGTTTCTGGGGTCGAAGGATGTGGCGACTGATGGGTATTCGTTTTGTATAGACGGGGCGGAGCTGCTCACGCCGCGCGAGTATCTCAAGCGTGCGCATGATGATTATTCAAAATATGGCATCGTGGATACGAAAACGAAATTGAAGGACGCCGACACCACATGTGTTATCGCCGTAAAGATGCGTGTCAGGAATAAGGACAATGTCGAAGGCGGAATCAAAACGTATGCTTGGCATTTGGTACCGGAGCACGCGCCAAACTATGACTTTGTGGTCAATACCGATCTGATAACGCAGGCAATGCCGGCCCTGGGCGGTTCTGCTGCGTTTGCTGTACGGGTTGGGGCGGAGAACGAGTTGCTCGTCCCATTCATGATGCAAAACACCAACGACTATTTCGAAGGTTACGAGACCGTTCGTTTTGAGAAAGCATTTCCCGGGACTTACACGATGAAGATGACCGATCTGCCGGAGCGAAGGCTCTTAAGGTTTGAAGTGAAGTAACTCGAAGGTCCTGTTGGGGGAGCCTCATCCTACGCTGAAGCGGGATGAGATTCCCTTCGCAGTGGCACTCAGCCTCACCGCTTCTTCTTGTTCCTCTTCTGCTTACGCTGCTTGGGAGCGTGCTTTTTGGGCTGGTCGCCCTGTTTGGCTTCGGCAGCGGCCTTTTCGGCCTTCATCTTCTTGCGTTTGGTCTCGATGCGGAGTTTTTTGTTGATGCGCGCCTTGAGGAAGGAGCCAAACTGCTCGGCATCGCCACGGACAAAGGTGTCCTTGGGGATCGTCACGCCTTGGTCGGCGAACATGGCCACAAAGATGCGCTCGCCGTCGAGCACGTGGTCGAGCTTCTCAAACGGGAAGAACTGCGACTTGCCGCTCTTGCCCCATACCATCAGACCGTCCTCGTTGGCGGCGACGCGGCGGTAGCGGCCGCCCATGGACTCGTCGGCCTCGACGGCATCGATAAAGTCGCGGGCGAGGGTGTGGTGCAGGTTTTTGCTCCACCAGGCCAAAAAGGCGCCGAATACGATCAGGACGACGCCGAACTTGATCCAGTTGCCGCCGGCCGCCAGCATGCCAACCCCCAGCAGCGCGGCAATTGCCGCGGCGACATACAGCGAGCCACGGCGCCTGGGCGAGGCGACCAGGCGCGCAAAGTCGGTGACGAGGTCGTTTTCGTACTGATACTCGTTGAGGTACAGAATGCCGTCATCGGCCGCGGCCTTCGTCTCGAGCGCGACCTCGACCTGGTCGGCTGCTTCGGAGGGAACGAGGCTGCTCTCTGCGTGTGCCATGCTCTTTGGACTCCTATCGCGGCGGGCTCGCCGTACGGGTTATTATAAATGCAGTATGCCGTGCGACCGCATGGCCGCCGCGGCAACAAGACTCAGTATACCCGGGGGAGCACCCATGGAATCGTTGTACCGAAAGTATCGCCCGCTCACCTTCGACTCCGTGGTGGGCCAGCAGCATATCGTCTCGACGCTCGAGCACGCCATCACCGAGGGACGCCTGTCCCACGCCTACCTGTTCTGCGGACCGCGCGGCACGGGTAAGACCACCATGGCGCGTATCCTCGCCAAGGCGCTGCTGTGCCGCAATGCCGAGGCGGCGCGCGCCGAGGGTGCAAGCGGCTGCATGCCCGACGGTACTTGCGAGGAGTGCGAGCTCATCGCCGAGGGCAACCACCCGGATGTCTACGAGCTCGATGCCGCAAGCCGTACCGGCGTGGACAACGTGCGCGAGGAGATCATCAACTCCGTTAACTTTGCCCCGGTGCGTGGCAAGTACAAGATCTATATCATCGACGAGGTCCACATGCTCACGACGGCGGCGTTCAACGCGCTGCTCAAGACGCTTGAGGAGCCGCCGGCGCACGTGATCTTTGTGCTGTGCACCACCGACCCGCAAAAGATTCTGGAGACCATCCTCTCGCGCTGCCAGCGCTTCGATTTCCACCGCATCGGTAACGAGGATATCGAGCATCGCCTGGCATACGTGTGCGAGCAGGAGGGCTTCGATTACGATGACGAGGCGCTTGCCGTCGTGGCACGCCATGCCAAGGGCGGCATGCGCGACGCGCTCTCCACACTGGAGCAGCTGAGCGTCTTCGGCAACGGCACCGTGCGTGCGGACGACGCCCGCTCGCTTTTGGGTGAGGTTTCGGACCAGATTCTGGGCGAGTTTTCCCGCGCCATTGCCGATCGCGATGTTGCCGAGCTCTATGGACTGATTCGTGCGCAGGTCGAGGAAGGAAACGACCTGCTGGAGCTGACGCGCGACCTGGTGGCGCATGTGCGTGACGTGTACGTTGCCTGCGTTGCCGGTGCCCGTGCCGAGCTGTTTGAGGGCGGCTCCGAGCAGGCCGAGACGCTTGCTGCCGAGGCCGCTGCCTTTGGCGAGCATCCTGCCGATCGTTTGGCCCGTGTGCTGACGGTGCTCGACGATGCCGCCTTGGAGATGAGGGGTGCGAGCGACGTGCGCCTGGTGCTCGAGATCGCCTGCACCCGCCTGACGCGTCCCGAGGCCGATTTAACGATTGAAGCTTTGGCCGAGCGTGTGGCACGCCTGGAGGCCATGGTTGCCAACGGCGCCGTGCCGGCGAGCGTGGCTGCTGCTCAGGCTGCCGCGCCTGCAGCATCCGTACCAGTTGCTGCCCAGCAGCCGACGCTCATTTCGGGCGCCCGCGCTGCCGCTCCGGCGGCATCCACTGCCCCCGCTGCTACGTCCGCGCATCAGGGCGGCATGCCTTGGGACCGCGGCACTGCTGTTCCGGCAGCCCAGCCTGCGCCCAAGTCTACGGCTCCGGCTCCCGCGTCCAAACCGGTAACGCCTGCACCTCAACCCGTTGCGGCTCCGGCTCCCGCGCCTGCTGCATCGACCGTGCCGGTATCCAAGTCCAATACTGCCGCTCAGGTTGCCGCCGCCGGCGCCGCCGAGACCCCCGCGGTCGAGGACGCCGGCGAGCTCCAGCGCAAATGGGCCGAGGTCGTCGAGCGCGTCAAGGCTCGTCAGGCCTCCTACGCAGGGCTTTTGCTCAACGCCCGCGCCACGGCCGACGACGGCTCCAAGCTCACGGTCTCGTTCCCTGCGGGCTCGACCTTTGCCATCAAGATGCTCGGACGCGTCGACACGCAGTCGGTGGTCCTGCCGACGGTCTGCGCGGTCTTCGGTCGTCGCACCGTCGACTATGTCCTGGATGGGGGTGGCACGC
>CATXML010000168.1 GCA_958372035.1 uncultured Collinsella sp.
AACCTGCTGGTGTTTGGCTGGGTTGAGTACTTCAACATCTTTATGACCTACTTCACCACGTTTGACCTGGTGGGCAAGATCGGCGCGGTCATTCTGTTTGCCATGCTCATCGCGGTCCCCGTGCTGATCGTGGCCATCCTGGTCCACCGCTACCGCATCAACCGCCGCCTGCATCGCGACGACACGTCCAACAAGGCGCTCTATCGCGAGATCGGCCGCCTGAACAAGCAGGTGCTCGATCTTATGGACGAGAAGAACAAGCTGCTGGCGCTCAAGGTCAACGCCATGGGCGGTACCAAGCAGATTCCGTACGTGGGTGCCTCGGCTCTTGCCGACGATCACCTGCCGACGGTGGGCAACGTGGTGGGCGCCGCTGCGGGCGCCGGTGCGCCTGCGGGCGAGGGCGCCACGGCCGCCGTGGTGTCGGGCAACGCGTCGCTCGCGCTCGATGGCGAGGGTGTCAAGGACGCCGCGGCTGCCATGGCCAAGGCCACCGTCGAGGCCAAGACCCTTGCCGAGGAAAAGGAAATCGCCCAGGCCAACCGCTTTCCCAAGCTGTCCCTCGTGGACCTTAAGTACCGCGACTGGGAGTCGCCGGCCTACGACGATGCCATCTCGCTCGAGGACTTTGTCGACAGCTTCCGCGCGTTCGCCTGCAGCCAGATGAAGCTCTACTACACGCCCGAGGTCATCCGCCGCTTTGTGGCCGGCATGGCCGCCTCCAAGCTGCTGATCCTGGAGGGCATCTCGGGTACCGGTAAGACCTCGCTGCCCTACAGCTTTAGCCGCTACCTGGACAACCCCGCGACCATCGTGTCGGTGCAGCCGAGCTTCCGCGACCGCACCGAGGTGCTCGGCTACTTTAACGAGTTTTCCAAGCGCTTTAACGAGACCGAGTTCCTCCGTGCCGTATACGAGGCAGGCCTTCGCCAGGACCCGTCCATGATCGTGCTCGACGAGATGAACCTCGCCCGCGTGGAGTACTACTTTGCCGAGATCCTGTCGGTGCTCGAGATGCCCAGTCACGACGAGTGGGTGCTCGATCTGGTCCCCACCCAGTGGGCCGCCGACCCCAAGGGCCTGCACGACGGCAAGCTCACCATACCCGACAGCCTGTGGTTCATTGGCACGGCCAACAACGACGACTCCACCTTTACCATCACGGACAAGGTGTACGACCGCGCGATTCCCATCGAGCTCAACGAGCGCGCCGACGCGTTTGAGTGCGAACCGCACGAGCGCGTACACGTGACGGCCGACCACCTGCAGTATCTATTCCAAAAGGCCAAGGTCGAGTACGTGATCGACGAGGAGCTGCTCCAGAAGATGCACAAGCTGGACCAGTACCTGCAGACCCGCTTTAGGCTGGCCTTTGGCAACCGTATCATCAAGCAGATGTACGACTTTATCCCCGTGTACGTGGCGTGCGGCGGCACCGAGCTGGGCGGCATGGACTACATCATCGCCCGCAAGGTGCTCAAGAAGTTTGAGTCCATGAACGTGAGCTTTGTGCGCGACGAGATGAAGGGCCTGATCGAGTACATCGAGAAGACCTTTGGCGAGGGCGGCCTGCCCGATTCCGTCATGTACCTGCAGCGGATCCAGAACTTCTACTAATGCTGTAAGTGCGGGGCGGCGCGACGTCGCCCCGCCCCTTTCCGATCGATCCAACCTATGGAGCATCCCATGTCCGAGACCATTCAGGACCTCTATACCAGCTTCTCCGAGCAGATGGAGCCCATCCAGGAGGACAGCCGCTACTTTCGCTATCTGTTTGAGATGGCGCAGGCCTCGGGCACCACGATCGAGCAGCAGCGCGAGGAGCTCGTCAAGGTGGTGGACGAGGAATGGATCAGCATGATCGAGGACTCGCTCGACGCCATCAACGCCATTATCGAAAAGCCGCGCCGCTTTATCACCACCGAGGAAGAGGTGGTGCCGGTCTCGCTTGCCAAAAAGATCAGCGCCGACAGTGTCCGTCACCTGAGCCAGAACACGCAGTTTTTGGCGCCGAGCGACGATGACAGCGTCCACCCTACCCGCATCCTCAACGTCAATACCGTCGAGACCTACGACCTGTACGAGAACCGCTTTATCTACCACCTGATTCAGCGCCTGCTGACGTTTGTGGATAAGCGCACCGACGTGATCTTTTGGTCGACGGGCAACGAGATCCGCAACCGCTTTAAGATGCACAGCAAGATCGACGATGCGTACGAGGAGATCGAGTACAACGTTGAGATGACGGTCAAGAACCGCCAGAGCTTTGCCGAGAACGACGCCGACAACATGGACGTCTTTATGCGCATCGACCGCGTGCGCCGTCTGGTCATGGCGCTGCGCGGCGCGTCGTTCTGCCAGATCATGAGCGGCTGCAGCGCGGTCCGCAGCCCCATCCAGCGCACCAACCTCATCATGAAGGACCCCAACTACCGCAAGTGCTACCAGCTGTGGCAGTTTATGGAGCGCTACGACAAGGTGGGCTACAACATCGACGTGCAGCAGCAGTCACTGGCGTTCGATGACGAGTACATGGTGCAGATGTACACCAACCTCATTAACAACTACACCGTCTTTAAGAGCCTGACCGATGACGAGCGCAACCTGCAGGAGCTCGAGAGCGTGCAACACGCGCCGGTGGCGCCCAAGTTTATTAAGGAGATTAAGGAGGAGCAGGTCGATAGCCCCGACCTGCCCGACGTCGAGGTCCGGCGCGTGTTTGTGGAGGAGGTCACGCAGGCCCAGCTCGATGCCGAGCAGGCGCTGGCCGAGGCACGCGAGCAGATCGAGGAGCTGCAGGGGCAGGTCAAGTCTTGGAAGGTGCAGGCGCACGCGTTGACCGACGAGCGCGATGATTTGGCCGACGAGCTGGACGAGGCCAAGACGCGCGAGCTGGCGCTGACGCAACGCGCGCAGATGGCCGAGGCTGATGTTGAGGAGCTGCAAGGTTCGCTGGAGGATGTCGAGGCGGGCAAGAAGGCTGCCGAGGCCGACGCTGTCGAGGCGCGTGAGACCGCGGCGGCGCAGCTTGAGCAGATGCGCGCCGAGGCCGATGCCGAGGTGGCTGCCGCCCGGGCAGACGCGGACGCCAAGGTTGCTGCCGCCGAGCAGGCGGCTTCCGAGCAGGCCGCGCAGGTTAAGAGCGATGCTACTGCGGCCCTGGCCGCCAAGACGGCGGCCGACGCTGCCGAGCTGCAGGCCACCAAGGACACTGCTGCGGCCGAGCTCGCCGCCGTGCGCGAGGCCTCTGCCAAGGAGATGGCCGAGCTGCATGCCAAGTTGGACGCCGCCAAGCTGCAGATTGAGGAAGTGCAGCTGACGGCCGAGCGCGATGCCCGCGCCGCGCAGGAGGCTGCTGATGCCGCCGCAGCCGCTGCGGACCAGAAGCTCGCCGACACCGTTGCCGCGGCTGAGGCGAAGGTCTCCGCCGCCCAGCAGGCCGCCGATGCCGCAATCGATGCTGCCCGCGTTGCTGCCGACTCTGCCGTTGAGCAGGCTGCGGTGGATGCCAACGAAAAGGTCGCCGCCGCTGCCGCCGAGCGCGACACCGCCACGCGTGCCGCCGAGGAGGCCCGTGCCGACGCCGATGCACGCATTGCCGCGGCCGAGCTCGAGGCGGGGGAGCGCATCGAGCAGGAGGTCGCCGCCGTCCGTGCCGCTTGCGAGCGCGAGGTCGAAGCTGCTCGCGCGGAGATGCAGCAGCGCCTGGACGCGCTGGCGCAAGAGCTGGAGCGGGCCGAGCGCAACCGTGAGCGTGCCGAGCGCCGCGCCGAGGGCAACAGCCTGTCGCGCTATCTGCTGGCCCGCTTGCGCGGCGAGGCTGGCGAGGGCGTGGCCACCGCGCCTGACGAGGATGACGCTTCTGCGGCGGATGCCACCGAGGCCGAGGTCGCTGCCGACCCCGAGACTTCCGCAAAGGACGACGGCAAGTGATGAAGCACGTGCTCCGCGTGATCAACGTGTTAGCGACCGTGGTGATCCTCGTCGCC
>CATXML010000169.1 GCA_958372035.1 uncultured Collinsella sp.
CACGTGCTCAAACAGATCGATCCACTTGGCATAGTCGACCACAAATATAAGTGCCCAGGGCGCCTTGGCGATCATGGGCTGGTGGTCGCACAGGTCGGCAAGACGATCGAGCGTAGCCTGCTCGCGAATGCTTACGATGGAATACATCATCATGGCGCCCGCCGACGGCGCGCGACTCGCCGCATGCAAGATCGCCGCCCGCTGCTCGTCGGTCACCGCCACGGGACGGCCGTCGTCATCGTGCGCAAAAGCGCGCGTGGACGAGCGGTGCTCCAAAATGTCCAGTACCGCGTTGCCCGTAGTCTCGACCGGATAGCCGTACGTATCCACGCCCGCAGCTCCGTCGCCGCCCATGTCCGCCTCGCAAACCTGCTCGCTCATCGCCCTACCCTCGCCATTTCTTTAAGAAGCCTTTACGTTTCCGTGTAATTCCCGTCCATTATCGCGCAGGTCGCCACTACATTGCGCCACACCGCCACACGCGCGCGTTAATATGGCTGGTTGGTGTGCGCAGCCACCAATTGCTGCGCATATCTTGGTAACAATCGGGTAAATCCCCGCTTTCGTAGGTTTTAGTTTGTGAGGAGTCTCAGCATGTTCGCTGCCGCCATCTCGCTCGTCGGTCTTGCGGCGACCGTCTACCTTGTCTTGCGCGAGGCCAAGGCCATTTGCGCAAAGTCGGGCACCGTTGCCAAAAGCGCTCTTGGGTGGAGCGTCGCCTTCGGCCTGTTCCAGCTCTTTTTGACCATTTGGGGCGCTATTGGTCTCGTCGCGCAAAACGAGCCGCTCGCCTTTGTGATGCTCATCCTGACCAACGCCATCCTCACCGGCTGCGCTTGGGCCAGCATCGCCCGCGACCGCATCGCCCCGCGCGTCTTTGCGTTCGCCAAGCCCGACGCCCCCGCCCCCACCGGCAAGCTCGCCCGCCTGCGCGGCGCCTTTGTGGGCAAACCGCTCGTCGCCGCCGTCCTGTGCCTGCTGCTCGCCGGCGTCTTTGCGCTGCTGGGCATAGAGGTTTCGTCCAACCACGACTTTACCTGGGTCTACCCCCTGTGCATCCTGCTCGAGTGGGCCATCATCACCGTGCTCATGACCGGCCTGTTCTTCCTATTCCAGCGCCACGGCGCGGCTCCCGCGGTCCTGGCCTTTGCCCTCTTTGTCCTGGGCATTGCCGAGTTCTTCGTCATCACGTTTAAATCCATGCCCATCCAGCCGGGCGACCTTTCGGCCATCTCCACCGCCGCCGCGGTCGCCGGCAACGGCTACACCTTCTCCATCTCGCTGTTCTGCGTGCTGTCCATGGGCTTTACCGCCATCGCCATGCTGCTGTGCGAGTACGCCGGCCTGGTGGCACCGCACCGCCAGAAGGGCGCCGCCAACGCCAAGCGCATGCTGCTCACCAACCTGCTCGTAGCGGTGCTATGCCTGGGCGGCGTGACCGCGCATGTCACGCTCATCGACTACTACAACACCCTCGGCATCACCGTCTACACCTGGCGTCCGCTCGAGAGCTACTGGCGCGAGGGCTACCTGCCTGCCTTTATTAGTGCGGCGCAGTCCATCAAGCCGCCCAAACCCGCCGACTACTCCGTCGACGATGCCAAGGCCACGCTCAAAAAGTACGCCAAGGCCTACGACAAGTCCGACGCCGCCAAGAGCGACGAGCGCACCGCCGCAAAGGAGCAGTTCGACAGCGAGAAGCCCACGGTCATCGCCATCATGAACGAGACCTTCTCGGATCTGTCGATCTACCAGAACATGCGCGCCGGCTACGAGGGTCCGCAGTACTTTAAAAACCTGTCCAACTGCCTCAGCCGCGGCAAGCTCTACGTGAGCGCCTACGGCGGCGGTACCGCCAATACCGAGTTTGAGTTTATGACCGGCAACTCCATGGCCAACCTGGGCTCGGGCGTGTACCCCTACACCATCTACAACATGGAAACGACTGGGAACCTGGCAGAGCAGTTCAAGTCGCTCGGATATTCCACCACGGCCATGCACCCCAACCACGCAACCAACTGGAACCGCGAGAACGTCTACAAGGACTTTGGCTTTGACCAGTTCCTGTCCATCAACGACTTCCAGGGTGCCGATACCCTGCGCGGCATGGTGACCGACCAGGCAACCTACGACAAGATTCTTGAGCTGCTCGACCAGAACGCCGACCCGCAGTTTATCTTCGATGTGACCATGCAGAACCACTCGGGCTACGACACGGGCCTGCTGCCGGTCGACAAGCAGATGCACCTGAACATCGACACGACCGACCTGGACGCCAAGACCGTCGAGGACGGCACGCTGTCCGATGTCGACGAGTATGTCTCGTGCATCGAGCAGTCCGACCAGGCGCTGCGCTACTTCCTCAACGCCCTGAGCAAGCTCGACCGCAAGGTAGTCGTGGTGTTCTGGGGCGACCACCAGCCGTTCTTCCCGTCCAAGTTCAATGACAAGTGGTTTACCGGCGAGGACGACGCCACCCACCAGGAGCGTTTGTGGCAGACCGACTACATCATCTGGGCCAACTACGACGTTGCCGGCTGCGACCAGACGAGCGAGGTCGACGACCTGTCCACCAACTACCTGTCCACCCAGCTGATGCAACTGATCGGCGCACCGCTGACCGACTACCAGAAAGCGCACATGACGCTGCGCGAGTCGCTACCCGCCATCAACTCCGTGGGCTACGAGGACGCCAGCCTGCGCTGGGCGCTCTCCTCCAACGTCACCGGTGACGACGCCGCTGCCGCAGCCGCCACCAAGGCACGCGAGGATTACGCCAAGATGCAGTATTACGAGATGTTCCGCGACGGCAAGAACGTGTACACCGAGCACTTCCAGACCGAGGCCAACGAGACCGACCCCAACCTGGCGCCGGGCACGACCAAGATCAAATAACGGGTCTATCGACCTGGTTCGTCCGCCCGGGTGGCGCGGAACATAAGGTTCCCTGCTCGGACAGTCCTGCTCGCACGGAGAGCACATTAAGTGCTCTCCGGCTCGTGCGGAACTCGCGATGAACCTTACGTTCCGCGCCACCGAGCAGACGCCTCGGTGTTGAGGCGCGGCTTGTCATGAGAGCATCCGCAATATATGTAAGTTGAAGGCCACATTAAGTGGCCTTCTTTGTATTCGGAAAGCCCATCCCGCTCTGAATACATCCGGGTATGGAATATCCGCTTATTAGGCCTTCCATCAATAAAGGGGCGCCCTCCCGGGCGGCGGGCACGAAGTTCATCGCGAGTTCCGCACGCAAAGAAGGCCACTTAATGTGGCCTTCGTCTTGCGCAGGACTGTAGAGCAGGGAACCTTATATTCCGCCGTCGGGCAGGCGTCACAAGCACACCGAACGCCGGGCATTATCTCCTTAACATGAACGCCGTTCATTTTCTTGCCGTAAAAATCCCCGCCTTGCGCGGGGACCGTTAGTAGAGGGTTCGGCGCGTAATCTTGAGCACGGCACTCGGATCAAAGTCTTGCCGGATCACGGCAGAGAGCATGAGCGAGAACAGGACCTCGGCAAATTGCTCGACAGAAAACTGATCGGTAAAGGCATCCGGGCGCACCCGAGGGTCGCGCCTGAGCACCATACAAAGCTGATCGAGGATATGCTGCCAGGCATGATGCATGCGGCGCTTGCCATCCGCAGTGTCTTGCTGCATAAAACTCAGCGAGTGATGCGTAAAGAAGCCCGGATACGTTTGGCAGCCGTACTCCATCTGGCGATACATCCAGCGAATGCACTCGAGTGCATCGTCCAAGACGGCCTCGTCATCGGGGTGATGGAAAATGTCGCCCCACACGCTTGCCACGGTCGCGCCCACGAGCGCTGTCTTAGAATCAAAGTAGTTGTAGATGCATCCGACCGACACGCCGCATGCCGCGGCAACCGAGCGAATGTTGACGCCGGTCCAACCCTTTTCCTGGATGAGCTTACGGCTCGTCTTCAGGAGTTCCTCCTT
>CATXML010000170.1 GCA_958372035.1 uncultured Collinsella sp.
CTCACGAAGCCCCGCAAAGGTGCGGCGTGCCACATCCTTATTCCCCCGGGGCGCCATAGTCATAAGCCCCTGTACGCAAATTCCCTCAAGCTCCGCAAGCTCACCCGCGGCGGCGCGAATCTCATCGGGCGAAAAGCCTCCCTTCGACTCCTCACCACTCACATTGACCTCGATGAGCACACGCTGGGGGCCGGCGAGCTCGCCTGCCTCAATCTTGCGGACAGCACGGCTCGAGATCGCCTGCGCCAGATGCAGCGAACCCACCGAGTGAATCAGCTCGGCTGAGCCCAGCACCGCATTGATCTTATTGGTCTGCAGGTTGCCGATCATATCGAAGCGCACCTCGGGCAGCTCCGGATGCTCCGCCAGACCCGTGAGCTTGCGAACCAGCTCCTGCGGGCGGTTCTCGGCAAAATGGCGATACCCCGCTTGGATGGCGGCAACGGTCTCATCGACACCAACGGTCTTGGACACGGCAATGAGGCCCGCGGCGTCGTGGGGGCGGCCCGCGCGATCGAGCGCCGCATAAAAACGTTCCAGAATCTGCTCGCGGCGAGCGCGCATCAAGTCCAAATAGTTATCCATTGCTAATCGCCTCCGCTGACAGCCAAACAAGTAGTCCCATGCTAACGCAAGAGCGCGGTCCCGCATGTGCAAGGCCGCGCTCACTTAGGTATTTACAATCTTTCGACGAACGGGGTCACTTACTCCTCGTCGTCCTCGCCATCGTCCTCGTCCTCAAGATGATCGAGCAGGTAGCGAAGACCCTCGCTGACCTCGTTGGCGGGCACCTTGGCAACGTAACGCGCGTCGACGGCGGGCCTCATGATAACACCCTCGCCCGAAGGCACGCGCATGCTCTCGAGCTCATCCTCGTCCACACGGGCGATATCGCCGGCGTTCATACGCTGACCAGTCAACAGGAAGGTCAGACGGCAAGCGGCATCGATGGAAATGGAAGCGATGCGATCGAGGTAGCGCGAAACCATGATGGCGCGGCGCAGGTCGTCATAGTTGCTGTCGTCGTCCATAAAGTCGCCCGTATCCATACGGTTAAAGGTGCGGAAGAACTTCTCGTAGGCGGCGTGCACTGGCTCGTCCTCGACGGCCAGGTTGCAGATGATGGACATGTCATTGGTGACGAGCGCGGAAAGCGAAGAGCCCAGCACCTGGTAGACGGCCTCAGCCTCGGCCTCAACCGTGCCGACAAGCTCCTTGGGCAGCGAGATGTCGGCCTTGATCATATGACGCGTGGCACGGCAGATCTGGCGAACCTTATCGGTCATGCGCTGCAGGTTAAAGTCGACATAGATGATCGTCTGAAGCAGGCGGAAGTCGGAGGCGACCGGTGACTGCGTGGCGATCAGGTTGTAGCAGACGGCCTCCAGGTTGGCGCAGCGCGCGTCAATCGAAAGCGTGCGTTTCTTGGTCTTGGTGGCGAGCTTGCGGTCGTCGGTCACATAGGCCTTCACGGCATCGTGGAGAGCCAGATCGACGGCCTCATAGATGCTCAGCATCTCGTGACGGGCCTCGACGAGCTGACGGGAAAACAGTTTGCGCATGGTTCACTCCAATCAGTTGGGTGCGGTCATGCAGCCCGCACAGTGAATACGCACCGGACCAGATCCGATCGGCTTGGGACTAGTCGCACCGATCAGCCAAAGCGGCCGGTGATATAGTCTTCCGTCCGCGAGTCCACCGGGCTGGTGAAGATCGCGTCGGTTTGACCATACTCGATGAGCGTGGCGGGCTCGCCGGCAACTTCCTGCAAGAAGAATGCGGTGTAGTCGCTGATGCGAGCTGCCTGCTGCATTGAATGCGTGACGATGATGATCGTCATCTCGGGCGCCAGCTCGGCCATCAGATCCTCGACCTTAGAGACGGATGTGGGATCGATGGCGGAGCAGGGCTCGTCCATCAGGAGGACATCGGGTTGCACCGCAAGCACGCGCGCGATGCACAGACGCTGCTGCTGACCGCCCGAGAGCGCCAAACCATCCTTGTTGAGCTGATTGGATACCTCTTTCCAGAGGTTGGCGCGCTTGAGCGATTCTTCCACGATGTCATCGAGGTCGCTTTTGCTAGTCACGCCCTGCAGACGAGGGCCAAAGGCGACATTCTCGTAGATGGATTTAGGAAACGGGTTGGGCTGCTGAAAGATCATGCCCACGCGACGACGGAGGTCGACCGGGTCGACGCCCTCGGCATAGATATCATTGCCGTCGAGCGTCATGGTGCCCTCGACGCGCGTACCCTCGATCAGATCATTCATGCGGTTGATGCAGCGCAAAAACGTCGACTTGCCGCAGCCCGAAGGGCCAATGAAGGCGGTGATGGCGTTTTTGGCGATGTTGAGGTCAAGCCCCGTCAGCGCATGAAAGTCACCGTACCAAAAGTTGAAATCCTTGGCCGTGATGGCCGCTTGCTCCAGCGTGGGAGCGGACTGATAAACGGACATGGGACTCCTTAACTAGCGACGCTTGCGCGACAGGAAGCGCGCAAACAGGTTGAAGGCCAGAATGATCACCATCAGCAAGAGCGCGGTGCCGTAGGCTGCGTTCATGTTGATGCCGTCGTTGGCAAGCAGGTACAGGTGAACCGTCATGGGGCGGCCGGAATCGAGCGGCGAGATAGGTAGATTGATGGCCTGGCCCATGGTGTAGAGCACCACGGCGGTCTCGCCAATGGCACGGCCGATGGCAAGGACAATGCCCGTGGCAATACGGCCAAAGGCAGAAGGAAGCACGATCTTGGAGACAACCTGCCACTTGGTGGCGCCCAGGCCGTACGCGCCCCAACGGATATAGCGCGGAACGGCGCGAATGGCCTCTTCGGTTGTGCGCATGACGATGGGAAGCATCAAGAGCGCAAGCGCCAAAGCGGCAGAGACCATCGAAAGGCCCAGACCCATAGCCTCGACAAACAAGGCGTAGCCAAACAGGCCCATAACGATGGAGGGCACCGAGGCCAAAGCGTCAGCAGCGTAGCGAATGAGCTCGACGACCTTGCCCTGCTTGGCGTACTCGGCCAGATAGACGGCTGCCAGCACAGCAATCGGCGTGCAGATAAGCATGGCGAGCGCCGTCACATAGACGGTCGAGACGATCGTGGGCCAAATTCCGCCCTCGGCGTTGACGCCCTGGGGCCAACCGAAGATAAAGTCGAGCGAGATATGCGGCAGGCCGTTAATGACCACATAGGCAATGATAGCGACAAGCACCAGCGTGGTGATGTATGCCGCGGCACGGAACACGCCGAGCATGATCTTGTTGGACAGGTCCTTGTTGATGCGGCCCTTCTTGCCATGGGAAAGGGCACGCTTGATGCGCTCGCGCGACGAGGTCGTATCGACCGTCGTGTCAACGGAATCGGACATAGCCTACCCCCTCTTCTTCTTGGAAATCAGACGGACGATGCCCACCAGCGTGGCGGAGATGATAAACAGGACCACGCCCATGCCGAACAGCGCCGAGCGGTGCAGACCCGAGGAATAGCTCATGTCGAGCGCGATCTGGCTCGTGAGCGTCGAGATGGGGCTCGCAATGCTGTCGGGAATAACCGGGGCGTTACCCACGACCATGAGCACGGCCATGGTCTCGCCGATGGCACGGCCCATACCCAGCACGATGGCATCCACGATACCCAGCTTAGCGGCAGGTAGCACGACCTTATAGATGGTCTGCCACTTAGTAGCACCCATGGCATACGATGCCTCGCGAATGCCCATGGGAATGGAATTGAGGGCATCGATGGTGAGCGTGGTGATGGTAGGGACGATCATGATGGCGAGCACAAACCACGCCGTCAGCGCACCAAAACCAAGGCCGCCGGTCAGTTGTGCGATAAACGGGCGGATGATGATCATGCCAAAGAAGCCGTAGATGATGGAGGGTATGCCCGCCAGCAGGTCAACGGCGGGGCTGATGAGCTTGCGCACGCGCTTGCTGGCAAT
>CATXML010000171.1 GCA_958372035.1 uncultured Collinsella sp.
AATTGCGGACGAATTGCTTGTCGTAGCTGGGCTGAATCTTGCCCTCCTCGTAGCTGGCGGCAGGCCAGAAACGGCTGGAGTCGGGCGTGAGGCACTCGTCGATCAGCGTAACCTTGCCATCGATGACACCGAACTCGAACTTGGTGTCGGCAATGATGATGCCACGGGTCGCTGCATACTCGGCGGCAGCCTTGTAGATCTTGAGGGAAAGGTCGCGAATCTGCGTGGCGATGTCCTCGCCCACGATCTCGCAGCAACGCTCGAACGAGATGTTCTCGTCGTGGTCACCGATCTCGGCCTTCGTGGACGGCGTGAACAGCGGCTCGGGAAGCTTGGAAGCCTCGGTCAGGCCCTCAGGCAGCTGGATGCCGCAGACGGTGCCGTTCTCGTCGTAGGTCTTCTTGCCCGAACCGGTCAGATAGCCGCGGACGATGCACTCGATAGGAATCGTCTGGGCCTTCTTGACCAGCATGGCGCGGCCTGCGAGGTAGTCACGATACTCGGCAAACTCCTCGGGGAAATCCGCCGGGTCGATGGAAACGAGATGGTTGGGGACGATGTCGGCAAACTTATCAAACCAGAATGCCGAGATGCGGTTGAGCACCTCTCCCTTAAACGGAATCTCGTCGGGAAGAATGAAGTCGAACGCAGAAATGCGGTCGGTGGCGACCATCAGCAGGTTTTCACCGGCATCGTAGATATCACGAACCTTGCCACGGGAATCCGGACGACGCTCCATCGTTGTCACGTGAGTCACTCCTTACCAAAATACGACAGTAATGCGGGTTCTTTCCCGCACGTTTTCGCAAACTCGGAGCGGCAGGGACGAAACCCCTCCTTCACCGAATAGCGAAAAGCTAGTGCTCCATTGTAGTAGATGCCGCGTCCGCCGTGTGCTCGCGAGGCAGATGAATCGTAAAAGTCGTACCCTTTCCAAGCTCCGACTCCACGGAAATGTAGCCATGATGGCGCTCGACGATCTGTTTAGTCACGGCGAGACCCACGCCCAGGCCACCCGCTTCGCGGGCGCGGCTGGCGTCGGCACGCCAAAAACGACCGAAGATGCGCGACAGATCATCCTTGGCGATACCGATGCCCGTATCCGAAACCGCGATATCGACGTGCTTGCGGTCACTGAGCACCGACACCACGACCCAACCCCCCTCGGGGGTATAGCGCATGGCGTTACTCAAAAGGTTGATGACGCATTGCGTGATCATGTCGGGATCTGCCTCGACAACGTCATCGTGGCCCTGCGTCTCATCCGCAAAGCGCAAGCGCAGGTCACGATCGGCAAACAGTCGCTCCTGGCCATTCACAATCGAACGCACAAACGGCACCATGTCCACTGGCTCCAGGTTGAGCGGCGCGGTACTGTTTTCCATGCGCGACAGGTCGAGCATCTGCTGCACCAGACGGGCCAGGCGGCGCGTCTCGGAAGCGACCGTCTCCAGATGCTCGTCGTCGGTGGGATACACACCGTCTTGCATGGCCTCGACCGTTGCAAGCATGGCCATGAGCGGCGTGCGCAGCTCATGAGCCACATCGGAAGTCAGGCGCTTCTCGTGCTTCATGTCCTTTTCGAGTGAGGTGGCCATCTCGTCGAAGGTCTCTCCCAGCTGATCGATCTCATCATCGCCGCGCAAGCCCGTACGAGCGGACAGGTCTCCATCGCGGATCTGCTTGGCGGTGCTGGTAATACGATGAATCGGCTTGGTGAGCATGCGCGACACGAGTGATCCGATAACGACCGAGATGCAGACGGCCACAACCGCAGCAAGGGCCATGGCATTAAAGGTCTTTTCTCTGAATGCTGAGTCTGCCTTGGTGAGCAGGGCATCGGAGCCAATCGCCCACAATTTGACCTGACCCACGTGCTCGCCGGAGGACGTCACGATCTCAACGTTGGCAACACTATTGGAATCGGTGGGAGCAGACGAGACTGGGCTGTGCGATGCCTTCTTTCCGCTCGTACCGTCGGTCGTCGCCTGATTTTCGCGCACATCGGCAGTAGCGCTTGCCGAGGGCCACGAGTCGTCGTAGACGATGACGCCCTTTTTATTGACGACCTGCATGCCAAGATCGTCGGACACCAAGCTCGATGTCGCGACCGCACGCAACTCCCCCGCGGTCCAATTGCCGTTTTCCTCGTACGACGTCGCAAGCTTTTCGGCTGCGGAATTGGCGATTTCGACAATATTGGAGCGCGTGTAATCCGTAAAAACCGTGCCCCATACAACGGAGACTACGCCCACCAGCACCAATACCGTCATGAGCGATGTCAGGGCAAAAGCCAGGGCCATACGCGAGGGATAGCTCATCGTTGGCCGTGAATCGGAACGAGGCGTGTTCCAACTAGCCTTGGAACCCGCCTCGTTCTCCTGCTTATGCTTTTGCCCGATTTCAAAGCGCGCAGGTGTCATATGTGATTTCCTTTATTTCTCGTCCGACTTATCGGTCTTGGTCGGAGCCTCGAAGCGGTAGCCGACACCGTGGACGGTGTAGAGCCACTTGGGCTTCTTGGGGTCGTCGCCCAGCTTGGCGCGAAGGTTCTTCACGTGGCTGTCGATGGTGCGCTCGTAACCCTCAAAGTCGTAGCCGAGCACCTTCTCGACCAGCTCCATGCGGTTGTAGACGCGGCCGGGGTGGCGGGCAAGCGTGGTGAGCAGCTTGAACTCGGAAGCCGTCAGGTCGACTTCCTTGCCCTCGACCAAAATCTTGTGGCCCGAAATGTCAATGACCAGATCGCCAAAGTCGAGCACCTCGACGGCCGGCTCATCGGCCTGGTGGGCACGGCGGAACAAGGCGCGTACGCGCGCGACAAGCTCGCGCGGCGAGAACGGCTTGATCAGGTAGTCGTCGGCACCGAGCTCGAGGCCGATAATGCGGTCCTCGATCTCGCCCTTGGCCGTCAGCATAATGATGGGGACATCCGAGGTATCGCGAATGGTGCGGCAAACGCGCTCGCCGGGAATCTTAGGGAGCATAAGGTCGAGCACAACCAGGTCGAACTGGTGCTTCTCGAACTCCTCGATCGCAGACTGGCCGTCGCCGACGCCAACAACCCAGTAGCCCTCGCGCTCGAGATAGGCAGCGACGGCGTCACGGATTGCCTTCTCGTCCTCGACCAGCAGAATCTTTTTTGCATCTGAAGCCATAACACGGCCCCCCTGTCTCAATTAGCTAAGAACAAGCTCATTTTAACGCACCTGAGCCCACCGGGTATCGCATGGACGCGACAGCTCGGCGGGCGGTACTCATAGTCACAACGCGTTTATTCCCCTGTCGACGCCTTTTTAACCCCTCGGAGACTAAAGAGAGAACAGGCGAGCGGTAACCGTCTCGGGAATTCCCTGGCTGTTACGCACCGTTGCGTACGTTAAGAACGAGTTCGATTTACCCGCCGTAGCAGGATAATCGCCATACTCCAAGGCTCGGTCGGGCGACAGAAGCGAGCCGTAGGTCTTGGCCGAAGTGTCAATCAAAAAATGCGACGCCTGAACTTTAACCAGGTATTTATTTTTCCTTCCCGCAGCGCACGCGAGCGGCTCACGCGAAAGGAAGAGGTACGGCCCACCCTCGTTACCGATATAGGTGCCCATATTGCCCAGGCTACCCACACCGCTATACGTCGCCTCAATGGAGAACACGAAGGTGTCGCCCATATACACGGCCTCGAAAGGCGAAACCGACGAAGGAAGCACCAGCTGAGCTCGCTTCGTGTTGTTGCCGTCAGTCAGGTCGATCGCCGTCATACCGTAATAGACGCCCTCATCATTGTGCACGCGGGGCGAGATGGTCAGGATGCCGTCGCTCACACGCGGGGCGGATGCGAAGCGCCCTGTCGACTTCCAAATAGTCTCAGGCTTGGACTCGCTGGGCGACTGACGGTAGCAGTACGAATCGTTACTCGTCTTG
>CATXML010000172.1 GCA_958372035.1 uncultured Collinsella sp.
GTTCTAGGCACACAACTAGGTAGCACATCGGCAGCTAATTGACGATATGAGAGCTCATATAGTCGATAAAGCGCCTCGTGGCGATAGGCATGGTGTCCCAGCTGCGCCAAGCCGCCACGACGTCGCGCGAGGGAGCATGCACGATGGGGCGCACACAAATATCGGCCCGCATGCCCTCGACGGTACGGCGGTAGAGCATGCTCACACCGAGGCCCTCCTCCACCATCGCCATAATGGTGTAGTCATCGGTGACCTCACTCGTCACATGCGGCGATAGCCCGTGCGCGGCAAACGCATCGAGCACCAGACTCTGTTCGCCCTCATCCAGCAGCACAAACGGTTCGGACGCCAGGTCGGCAAGCGTCACCTTTTCCTTTGCCGCCAGTGGATGGACGGCTGGCAACAGCGCCACCAGCTCGTCGTGATAGACCACGCGTTTCTCGAGCCCCTCGGTAAATCCACGCGCTGTAAAGCAAAAGTCGACCACGCCATCGTGCACCCACTGGGCATTGCGCGTGTAATCGCCCTGCTTGAGGGTAAAGCGCACGCCCGGATGCAGGGCCCCAAAGTCGCGGATCACACGCGGCAACACAGTACGACTCACGTTGGTAAACGTCGCAATGCGAATGTCGGTCGACGAAAGCCCCAGCAACTCCTGGCGCTTGCCCTCAAGCTCGGCCTCGGCAGTTACGATTTGGCGCAGATACGGCAGATACTGTTTGCCGTCGCGCGTAAGCGAGACGCCCTGCTTGCCACGCTCGATAATCGTGGTGCCCAGCTCGCGCTCGAGCGCCTTGACGGCCTGGCTCACCGCGCTTTGCGTATAGCCCAGCTCGTCGGCGGCACGTTTCAGGCTGCCGCAATCGACCACCATACATACAATCTGATACCGCGATGCCATCGTGCCTCCACATCGATGTAGCCGTAAAACGTTTTGCCAGGGCTTTTTCTTCCAACATTAGTACTTCTTAATCATACTGAAGATACATTCGCTTTACTACATCCATATCTGGGAGCAGAATCCTTTTTGCGAAACCGTTCTGTAACAAAAGGAGTCCCATGGATCGCAAAAAAGCAATCGCGCTCTCATTTTCCGTTCCCGTCGCATGGGGCTTTTCGTACCCCCTCATGAAGATCGGCATGGACAGCATGAATGCCACGAGCATCGTCGCGCTGCGCTGCATCATCGCCTTTGCGGCCTGCCTGCTGCTCTTCCACAAGCACGCGGTGCGCATCAACCGTGACCTGATGGTCCGCGCCGCCATCATCGGCGCCATCATGGCAACCGAGATCACCTGCATGTGCCTGGGCTCCAGCCTCACCTCCGCCTCCACCGCCGGCTTTTTGCAGAGCCTGACGGTCGTGATCGTGCCGTTTGCCAACGCGGCCCTGCTGCGTCGCGCCCCCGAGCGCAAGGTGCTCATCGGCACCGCCATCGTCACCTGCGGCATGTTGCTGCTCTCGGGCGCCGACTTTACCAGCCTGAATCCCGGCGCGATCATCATGCTGCTCTCGGCCTTTATCTATGCCGGCCACATTATCATCGCCAAGCGCTTTGTCGAAGAAGTCGATCCGCTGGCTCTGGGCGTTTGGCAGCTGGGCTTCGGCGGCTTGTTCTCGGGTATCGCCGCATTTACCTTTGGCGGCTTCACGCTTCCCAGCACGCCGAGCGAGATCGTCGTTATCGTTGCGCTCGCACTCATCTGCTCTGCCTACGGCTTTATCACCCAGACGCTCGTGCAGCCCCACGTACCTGCCGAAACCACTGGCTTCGCCTTCTCGCTCGAGCCGGTCTGCTCCGCCGTCTTCTCGTTTTTCCTGGTCGGCGAGGTCCTGAGCCCTATCGCCTTCCTTGGCGCTGCCCTCATCCTCACCGGCGTCATGGTGGCAACTGTCGAGCTTCCGCGCCTTCGCGCACATGGGCATGCTCATATGGCGGCAGCGCCCGAGCACGTCTCGTAGACCCCACTCCTCATACAGCCGCGGCATAAAGGTCTCTGACGCCTTTACAATAGATGCCGACAAAGCATCTGCCCTAAAGGAGTTCCATGGACGCTGCAACTCGCGACCGCAACATAGCAACTTGGTTGGGCGATGCGCCGCAGCCGGTACGTAACGCTACGAACCAGCTGCTCGAGTGCATCGCCCTTCTGCGTGCCGAGCAGACCATCTACCCGGCACAAGACGACATCCTCAATGCCCTCGCCTACACGCCGGCCCACCAGGTCAAGGCCGTCATCCTGGGCCAAGACCCCTATCACGGGCCCAACCAGGCCATGGGGCTGTCGTTCTCGGTGCCTGCGACGCAAACCAAGTTGCCGCCGAGCCTGCGCAACATCTATAAGGAACTCAACGCCGATCTGGGCTGCCCCATTCCCGCCACGGGAGACCTAACCCCCTGGGCACAACAGGGCGTCCTGCTTCTCAACACGACGCTCACCGTGCGCGAACATGCCGCGAACTCGCACGCCAAGCTGGGCTGGAGCACGCTCACCGACTACGTTATCGAACGCTGCTGTCAGCTGCCCCAGCCGGTCGTCTTTTTGGCATGGGGCCGCTTTGCCCAGCAGATGGTCGAGGGCAAGCTCGCCGCGACCGGCGCGGGCAAGGCGGGCGGCAAGTTCTGCCTTGCCTCCACGCACCCCTCGCCGCTTTCGGCCAACCGTGCCACGGCAGAACTCCCCGCTTTTATGGGGTCGCGTCCCTTCTCGGCAGCCAATGAATTGCTCGAGCAAAACGGCAGCAGCCCCATCGACTGGGGCTGCCTCACTTTATAACCCGCCTAGCCGGCAATCCAATAATCCGGATATTTATTGATATCAATGGGGGCGGCAAGCTCGCCGATATCGCCAATAGCCTTCATGCCCATCAGGGAGCGCAAATCATTTTCGCACTTCATGATGGGCTCATTTACGGCCCTATTGAGCACATCGAACGTCGGCGACTCAAACGTATCCATGTTGACGTTGCCGAACCACTTGCTCTCAACGTAGTCGGCCTCCTCGTCGTCTGTGGCAACCCCCACCATCTGACGAGACCACGTCTTGAGCAGCGGCTCGCGATCGGCCTCGGCGATATCGAGCACTACGTTGCCGCCAAACGAGAACGGCATGCTCTCCATCCCGCCCAGCAACTCCGGCAGCGGACAGCCAGTAGGCAGCGTCACCGTCACGCCGCTGCAGCCCGCAAACGCACCGCTCTGGATGCCGACCACCTTATCGCACAGCCCAATCTCGATGAGGTTCGAGCAGTGCGAGAAGGCATTCGAGTCGATTACGGTCGGTCCCGTCAACACACTCGCTAAATCGGCACGCTCGATATCGGACGGCGCCGAGACCAGCGTGGCGGTACCGTCACCGCTGTCCTCGATCTTCCATTCATCGCTCTCGAACGCATCGCCGTCCGCCTGGATAACCGTAGAAGCCTCGACCAACGGCAGCCCCATCATGGTTCGCAGGCGATTCTCGGGCTCCAATAGGTTCTGAGCCATCTGCGCCCTAACCGCATCGGCCGTCGGCTCCGGACCCTCCCCCATGAACCAATCGGAAAGCATGCCAAATTCCACAACGCCATAATACGTGTCGTAGTCGTCGTAGCCAATGAGTCCGTAGACCCATGCATTGAGGTAGTCCTGCTCCATGCCATGGGGCACCGACAGGTGAATGCGGCTGGCCTCTTCTTGGGCATCGGTTGCGCCGTCCAAGAAGAAACCCACACCCGGCGATGGATAGCCCAGCGTCGCGATACCGGTACCGACGGTCAAGTTCGTAAAGGCGGCATCATTGCCAAACACCGATGACGCCAGGTAGTTTCGCGAGCCCGCACCCGTAGCTGCGTCGTAGTCGCCATTGGTATCCGCCACAAACGATGC
>CATXML010000173.1 GCA_958372035.1 uncultured Collinsella sp.
CGAGTCAGGACTGTCCGAGCAGGCGACCTTATGCCCCGCCCCTCGGGACGACGGGATAGAACAGGAGCGCATATGGCAGGCAAGCCACAAACACTAGCTACGACCTCGGCATTCGAGATCTTGGGCCCCGTCATGGTCGGCCCCAGCTCATCGCACACCGCCGGCGCCCTGCGCTGCGCACAAGTTGCCGCCAGCCTGCTGGAAGGCCGCATCACCAAAGTCACCTTTGGCCTGTGGAACTCCTTCGCCCACACCTACCGCGGCCACGGCACCGACCGCGCTCTCGTCGCGGGCATTCTGGGCCTCGACACCGATGACGAGAACATCAAGCAGGCCTTTGACCTCGCACGTGAGCAGGGCCTCGAATATCACTTTGACATCAAGGGCGACGACGCCTCCATCCACCCCAACACCGTCGACATCGATATGGTCGACGCCACGGGCGCCACGGCGCAGGTCCGCGGCGAGAGCTTGGGCGGCGGCAAGATGCGCATCAGCCGCATTAACGGCGTCGGCGTCGACATCTCGGGCATGTATTCCACGCTCTTCGTGGCGCACCAGGACGTCCCCGGCGTGCTCGCAGCGCTCACCAACCTGCTCGCCTACGCCCATGTGAACATCGCCTTCTGCCGCACCTACCGCACCGAAGTGGGCGGCCAGGCCTACTCCGTCTTTGAGACCGACGGCGCCCCCGACGACACCGTCGTCCCCATGCTCCGCAAGCTCGACAATGTCGATTACGCGACCTTTATCGAGCTCCCCGGTTCTGCCTCGTCGCTCTCCCCCGGCGTCTCGGCAAAGGAAATCTTCGACGACGGCGAGCAGCTGCTCGATGCGTGCGAGGAACTGGGGCTCAACATCGGCGCCGTCATGGCCGTGCGTGAGGCACGTCTGACCGGCGAGGCACACGCTATCGCCGCCATGCGCCGCGTACTCGACGTCATGCGCGAAGAGACCACAGCCCCCATTTCCAATCCACAGCGCTCGCTCGGCGGCCTCATCGGCGGCGAGGCAAAGCTTGTCGATGCCACCAGCCGAAACGATCTGAGCATAAGCCTGATGGGCGCCGTCCAGACTGACGCCGTGGCCCGCGCCATGGCCGTGCTCGAGCGCTCGGCCACGATGGGCGTAATCGTCGCAGCTCCGACGGCAGGATCAGCGGGCGTCGTCCCCGGCTGTGTGCTGGCACTCGCAGACCATTTGCAGCTGGACGACGAGCAGGTCATGGATGCCCTTTATTGCGCCGCCGCCATCGGCCTCAACCTCACCACGAGCGCCTGCGTTGCCGGCGCCGAGGGCGGCTGCCAGGCTGAGGTAGGAAGTGCGGCCGCCATGGCTGCCGCCGCGCTGGTGCAGATGCTCGGCGGCACACCCGAGCAGGCGCTCGATGCCAGTTCCATCGCGCTGAGTAATCTGCTGGGCCTCGTTTGTGACCCCGTCGGTGGCCTCGTGGAGGTGCCCTGCCAAAACCGCAACGCCATCGGCGTGGCAGCGGCCTTTAGTTCGGCACAACTCGCCCTCGCAGGAATTAAGAGCCTGGTTCCGTTTGACCAGATGGCACATGTCATGCTCTCAGTGGGCCACGCGTTGCCGGCCACGCTGCGCGAGACGGCAAAGGGCGGCATCGCGCAGGCTCCGGCCGCACTTTCAGCCTGTGCAAAATGCGGTGTGTGCGGATAACGACAAAGAACGACTCGAAGGTGGGACAAATGTCCCACCTCTTTTGAATGCCACCGTTTCCATACCACAATCAACTAGGTAATCGCTATAATGCAAGCCCAGTAAAAACACGATGAGCCGCAAGGCAAAATCCGAAGGATATGCATACGATGTCGCAAAACGATCGAACTCAACTGATTCCCGATCCGCAGCAGCCGAGCAGGCACACCGGCGGCGTTCAGTCGCCGCGTCCTATCGCGCCGAGCCACGGTCAGCAGCGTGGTGCGGCAAACGCTTCGCAACGCCCGAACCAGCAGCGCCAGCAACGTCAGCAGCGCCAGGCAAACGGCAATACGCCCAAGCAGCCCCCCACGCACGGTCGAGGCGATCGCGGCCCCGCGCGCAAACCCACCGGGAACAATAAGTCGGGCAAAAAGACGACGCTCTTTGTCCTCCTGGGTCTTATCGTCATTGTCTATATCGTAGGCGCCGTAGCATTTTCGCAGGTAGCCTACCCCAACACCACCATCGCCGGCGTCGACGTCTCGTTCTCAAACGCATCGTCTGCCGCCACCAAGGTCAACTCGGCGTGGAAGCACTATAAGCTCACCGTGACAGGCGATGACTTTAGCTGGACCTATCAGCCCGAGTCCGATGAGCCCATTGTCGACGGCGAAGCTGCCGCAAAAGAGATTATCAGCCGCAACGAAGCCATTGTATGGCCGGTTCGCCTTGTAGAATCCTTAAGCGGCAAGACCAAAACAACCGCTAGCTCCAACGAAGTCGATCTTGATCAAGACGTCGAACTGTCCATGCTCTCCGACACCTTTGACCAAAAGCAGTTTGAGAAGGATCTGGGCGCCGCCATCGACGAGTTTAACGAGGGCCGTTCGGGCACGTTCGAGGCCAATAGCTCCTATGACGAGCAGGCCGGCAAGTTTACCGTCGAGAAGGCGCGCTCCAACGAAAAACTCAACCGCGAGCATGTCATTAAGTATGCCGAGCTCGAGCTTGCCTCGCTGGCCGAGACCGTAGATCTTTCCAAGCTCGGCAACGATGCCTATGAGCCGCTCAATGGAACGCTGACCGATGATCAGATTCAGGCCGCATGCGATGCCGCCAATAACTTCTTGGGCGTCAACGTGACCCTCAAGCTTAACGGCGAAGATGCCGGCAAGGTTGATGGCGGCTCCGTATTGCAGTGGATCAGCTTTGCCGATCCGGCCAACCCCACGCTCGATACGTCGCAGATCAGCAGCTGGGCAGCCGAGCTCGCCAACGGCTTTAATACCGTGGGCTCCACTCGCTGGTGGACGCGCGCCGATGGCAAGCAGTGTGCCGTCGAAGGCGGTGACTTTGGTTGGTCCATCGACAGCAGCTCGCTCGCCAAGCAGGTCGAGGACGCCATTAACAACAAGCAGACCGGCGAAATCGAGATCAAGTACTCCCAGAAGGCCGACACCTTTACCGCAAAGGGAGAGCCCGACTGGAAGGCGTATATCGACGTCGATCTGTCCGAGCAGCACGCGCGCTACTATGACGAGAACGGTAATATCGTTTGGGAGGCCAACTTTATTTCTGGCAAGCCGGGAGAGGACGCCACCCCCGAGGGCGTATGGCAGATCAACAGCAACAATGGCGCCAGCAAGCTTATCGGTGCCAAGGACCCCGAGACCGGCAAGCCCAAATACGAGAGCCCGGTCAGCTATTGGATGCCGTTCGAGGGCAATATGGTCGGATTCCACGACGCCACCTGGCAAAACGACAAGAGCTTCGATAATGCCGAGTCGTACAAGTGGTGCGGCAGCCACGGTTGCATCAACCTGCGCCTGGCCGATGCAAAGGCACTTCACGACTGCATCAAAGTCGGCCTGTGCGTGGTTGTCCACTCGTAGTGCAACGCGCGCATTCCCACAACGTGGAGCCGCTGCGACCAATCTAACAGTTCCGAAAGAATCCGCCATATGCGCCCGCCTTACGCGACGGGCGCATATACTTATTGAGGAACTTTCTATAAAGGAGACGCTATGCCGAATGTCCCCACCATCACCCCAGGCCCGGATGATGCCGAGTACACGCCCGAAGGTGCCACCGAAACGATTCCTTTGATTACAAACGTACATGCCGAAAAGCAGAGCGGACGCACGAACGATGCGACCGAGATTTCCGATGAAGAGGCATATGC
>CATXML010000174.1 GCA_958372035.1 uncultured Collinsella sp.
GTGGCGTGGCCGGTCTTGCCGTCGCCTCCGGTGCCGCTGCCATCACCTATACCCTGCAAGCTCTTGCCCAGGCTGGTGATCACGTGGTGGCTCAGAAGACCATCTACGGTGGCTCCTACAACCTGCTGGAGCATACGCTCTCCCAGTTTGGCGTCGAGACCACGTTTGTCGATGCGCATAACCTGGAAGAGGTTGAGGGTGCCATCAAGGACAACACCACGGTCATCTATCTCGAGACGCTCGGAAACCCCAACTCCGACATCCCCAACATCGACGCCATCTCCGAGATCGCCAAGAAGCACGGTCTGCCGGTTGTCGTCGACAACACCTTCGGCACCCCGTATCTGTTCCGTCCGCTGGAGCATGGTGCCAACATTGTCGCCCACTCCGCGACCAAGTTCATCGGCGGCCACGGCACCTCGCTGGGCGGTGTGATCGTCGACGGCGGTAACTTCGATTGGAAGGCGAGCGGAAAGTACGCCCAGATCGCCGAGCCCAACCCCTCCTACCATGGTGTTTCGTTTGCCGAGGCCGCCGGTCCCGCCGCGTTCGCAACCTATGTCCGCGCCATCCTGCTGCGTGACGAGGGTGCCTGCATCAGCCCGTTCAACGCCTGGGTCCTGCTCCAGGGCACCGAGACTCTGTCGCTGCGCGTCGACCGCCATGTCGAGAACACCAAGAAGGTCGTTGAGTTCCTTGCCGGCGACAGCCACGTTGCCAAGGTGAACCACCCGAGCCTGCCTGAGCACCCCGATCACGAGCTCTATCAGAAGTACTTCCCCAACGGAGGTGCCTCGATCTTTACCTTTGAGATTAAGGGTGGCCAGGAGGCAGCTTGGAAGTTCATCGATCATCTGCAGGTGTTCTCGCTGCTCGCCAACGTGGCCGACGTCAAGTCGCTCGTCGTGCACCCGGCTACCACTACGCACTCCCAGCTCTCTGCCGAGGAGCTCGCTGAGCAGAACATCACGCCCTCCACGATTCGACTTTCTATTGGTACCGAGAACGCCGAGGACATCATTTGGGATCTGAAGCAGGCCTTCGCCGCGCTGGACGAGTAAGGCGACTTGTGCAAGGACCCTTTGCGGCTCGATAGACATAACTGCATAAAATGCCTGCTCAAGGCGCCTGTGCGAACAGTGTTTGCGCAGGCGCCTTTTTTGCATAGAGAGGGTGCAAAAACAGGGTTTTTGACACGCTTTATGCAATCGAGATATGGAAAACTCCTGTTAAGTGAATGTGAGTTTTACGCAAATGACGTGCACCTTTTGAGAAAAACCGCAGGTCGCGAATTGCTCGGGGTACTATGCAGCGCGATCGAATCACACGCAGCTTAAACGCAGCAAAAACGCACTACGGAGGTTTCCAGCTACATGAGGATCGATTCACGAAAACCGAAAGCCGCCGCCCTTTCCGCCGCTCTGACCGTGGCACTTTTGATGGGCGCCGGCGCAACTGATGCCCACGCGGCAACACTATCCGATACGGTCGGATCTACGCCGTCCGAGGCGACGCTGGTGCAGCCCGTCGACTACCGCGGCGACGGTTATGGCTCTATGCAGGAGTGGAACGCCTCGATGGGGGCAAAGCGCGATTCCCTGGAGATGCGCGCTCAGATCATTATGAATATGTATGGCGACTATGCTACCGATGACGAGCGCGCTGTGTTGCAGGGTTGCATCGACGGTGCGGGTAGCCTGTTGACGATGGGGGAGGTCGATGCCAAGTCGACCGAGCTCGATGAGCTTCGCGCCACGCTCGAGGATGCCAAGCGTGAGGCGCTTGAGTTTGAGGCCGCCGAGGCCGCGGTCGCGGCCGCCCAGGCTTCGTATTGCAACGCCGGCTCCAGCCCGTCTTACACGTCTGCTGCGTATTACGCGAACGGCTCGGGTCTGACGCGCTTGAGCGGCGTCAATAACTATAACGGCCGCCGCGAGACCTATTACAGCAGCAACGTGCTCTACCATCACCGCACGGGCGAGTGGACGCAGGATTCCGAGGGCTTTTGGCGCGATTCCGATGGTTACTACGTCGTTGCCGCGGGCGATAAGGCCCAAGGCTCTACGTTTACCGGTTCCAAGGGCGAGTGCAAGGTCTATGACTCCGGCTGCGCTGCCGGAACCACCGACTACTACACTGGCTGGTAATCTGCCATAAGCCAATAGGACATGACGGGCGGGCGTCTTTACCGAGCCTTTGGGCAACGTAAGGGCGTTCGTTTTTTGTGCGTGCTTGAGTTAACAGAGCGCTTACCGTGGCAGTACGCCGCGCATATGGGCGCGGGGCACACTAGTTCATGAGAAATAAGGTCTTTCTCTTGGAGGAAGTGGTCTTGTGAACGCTCGAGATATCGCCGTTGCCGTCGTCGCATTGGTGCTTGGTTGCCTTGGTCCTACGGCCGCGCTCATTGCGGGCGTGCAGGGGTCATGCGGGGCTGCTCCAATCGTGGTCGGCGCGCTGATTGCGGCCGCGCTGCTGGGAAGTGCGGGTGTAGTCCTTTGTCGCGACGATGAGGGCCAGGCCTCGGAGTCGCAGCTCTAACCGTCGGGACATCGACTACTGGTTATAGATGAAGATGAAAGCCGCCGTAAGGGGAGTGCCCTTGCGGCGGCTTTGCTGTTGAGTCTGTTGACGTGGTGAGTCGGGCGCTACCAGCTTGCCTCGATATCGCGAATGCGCTGATAGAGCCATTCGTTCTGCGGTGCCTGGATATCGTGCTTGGCCGCCAGACGGCAGATGGTGCCGGCGAACTCCTCGACCTCGGTTTTGCGCCGCGCGACGCGGTCTTGCGCCATCGAGGGCATGCCGGCGGGATCGATTCCTTCGATGAGGTGCACCATCTGCGTCAGGTCTGCCTCGGTCAGCTCAACGCCCTCGGCGTTGGCGACCGCAAGCGTTTCGCGCATGGCGGAAACAAGGCAGCGACGCTGCTCGGAGCCCGGCTCCGTGGCACTTCCGTACGTGCCGCCGTAGGCCATGCAGGTCTGGTTGATGCCGTCGTTGAGCATGAGTTTGGCCCACATGCGGTGCGCAATGTCGCTCTCGACGGTGTGTGCGATGCCGCAGCGCGTGTAGAGCTCGTCGATTGCGGTGATGGCTGCGGGATCCGTACCGGCCGCCGCGCCAAAGCGGATTTCGCCCGTGTTGGTAAAGGTGAGCTCTCCGTTGAGAAACACAGCGTCCATGCCCTGGCAAATACCAAGAACGGTATGCTCCCAGCCAAAGCGCTCGGCAATCTTTTGCTCGCTCGTGATGCCGTTGCACAGCGAGGCGATGAGCGTATTGGGTCCCACGACGCGCTCCATAGTCTTGAGTGCTTGGTCGAGACCGGTGGTCTTGACCGTCAGGATGACCAGATCGGCGGGCGTTGCCTTGCTGGCGCGGACGGACTTGAGCGCACAGGGCTTGCCGTTGACGGTGAGCGCATCGTTTGCGTGACGCTCAAAACGGGCGTCATCCATAACGTATTCGACGGCGTCATTGCCGAGGGCCTTGGCAATCATGCTGCCGTAGAGCAGGCCGACGCCGCCCTTGCCGATAAAGGCGATCTTGTTGATCTGCATGCGAATCATCTCCCCATATAAAAGGCGCCCGCGTAAGGGGCGCCTGATGGATTGTATGCTGCCGGACCATGCTGCGTGCACCGGATGGCCGTATTTGTTTGTTGCTCCTTTCATCGGGCTTTTTGCTGATGTTAAAGCGGTGCCGTGACAGCTCGATTTCTGCTGCGTTACGATACGTTCTCGATTGCGATTCCACGATGTTTCGGCCGCGTGACCATTGTGTTTCGTCTTGCCGGGGCGCTGATGGCGA
>CATXML010000175.1 GCA_958372035.1 uncultured Collinsella sp.
CGCGCTTAGCCTGCGCCGTCGCCTTCACGCTATCGCCCGAGACGAGATGGATCGAATCGCTATTGATCTGCGGCGTAGTGGTCACGCGCAGCAGGTTATACTCCCCCGCCGCGGTAACGCTATCGGAAGAAACCCACTCAACCGTGTTATCGAGAGCGCTCGCCGTAACTTTAATGCGCTTGCCAACAAGCGCGTCCGAAATGGTCAGGCTGCCATCGGTCGTATCGATGCCGTCGGTGAGCTCGGTCCAATCGGCATCGCCCTCGCCCTTGGCGTACCACGCCATGGTCAACTCGGCATCGTCGGGCACGTCCTTCGTCGAGCCCGACCAGCTGCCCGGAACCTGCACGCTCGGCGTGATCTTTGAGCCCACACTCAGCGTAACGTTCTTATCGGCAAGTTTGATGCCCGCCAGCTTGTACTGACCCTTGAGCGTCACGGGGCCGAGCGGGACAACGGACTGCGTACCGTACGAGCTCTTCTTCTGCGTGCTGAAAACGGTATTTTCGCTCGTCACATTCACGCGCAGGTACTTGCCGGCATAGACGGCGTCAACGGTATAGGTAGCCTTGGTAGCACCGGGGATATCGGTGTAAGCGGAGTCGTAGCTCGAGCTGGTATTTGCATACTGCCACTGATAGGTCACATTGTCGGTACGTTCGATATAACTGTAGTTCGAGCCGTCCTTTTTGCGTACCTTGGTCTTGAGCGTATCGCCCACGTGCACGCCATTGGTGGCGGGAGAGCCCTCAAACTGTACGTCGTAAAGCTCAACTTGGCCAGCGACGGACACAGGACCCGCCGCATAGTACGGCTTCTGCTCGCCATAGCCGCCATTGGCCTTAGCCACGACGTAGTAGCCCTTAAGGGCGGCGGTCGCCGTCAAGGTGCTGCCGGTCTCGCCCTCGATAGGCGTGTTGCACGAGCTCGCGTATCTCGAGGTGCCCTTATACCACTGCCACGTGACATGCGAATCGGTGGTAACGTCGGTGGAACCCACCTTGGCGGTCGCCGTAATCGTGGAGCCAACCTCGACTTTGCCCGAAGTCGGGCTCATAGTCACGCTCGTGACATTAATTGAACCGGCGGCAGCAACGAGAGCACCCGTCGAGTTGGTCAAGCTCGAAGAGCCGATCTTCGAAGACACCTTGCACTTGAGGTACTTGCCGCCCAAAGCGTCGGTAAGCTCGAGGGTCTCACCCGTGGCGCCCGCAATGTCGGTATACGTGCCACTCTTGGTGTCAGAGCACTGCCACTGATAGTTGAGCTTGCTCGCGTCGACGAATGCGCCGTACGCGCCGCCCTTCTCCTTGGCGCGGGCCTTAGCGGTATCCCCCACCGCAAAGACACTCGTGTTGTCCTTGGTGTTGATGATGGACACGGCCGAAATCTCGACCACACCGGCCTGTTTGACCTTGCTGGAAGTGGTCTTGCTCACCGTGTTGACGCCGGCAGTGGCCTCGACCTTAATGTACTTGCCCTCGAGGTCATCGGTTACCGTGAGGGAAGCGCCCGTCGCGCCCTCGATCTTGGTGAAGCCCGAGTACTGCGAGGTGGATGCGGACCACGTGTAGGTAACCTTGGCGTCGGAGCCCGCGGGGCTCGACCAATCCTTGTACGGAGTCGCCGTAAGGGTATCGCCTATGCTCGGCGTGTCGCTACTGAGCTTGACGCTGCTAAGCTCCATCTGCCCGGCGCCCAACACGGGACCGGGGATGAAGTTGGCATTGATGCCCGAGCCATCAGAGACGGACGGACCGTAGTAGTCCTTACCGTCCGCGGTCACCTTGCAGATGAAGTATTTGCCTTCCATCGCGGCGGTGACGGTGAGCGACTGCTCGTGGCCTACGACCTCGGTGTAGTCGGCGACATTGCTGCTGGCCCTGGTCGTGCCGGCGAGCCAGGTGTAAGTCCAGGTGCCAGGATTGGAGACGGAATAAGCCGAACTGTAGTAGTCGTCCTCATCCTTATCGTACATATTGGCCCAGAGCGTATCACCCGCATTGAGCGCGCCGGACTTCGTGGAATACGAGTAGTTCTCATCCTTGGTGTCCTGGATGCAGACCCTGGCCACGCTGGAAAGCGTCGTGGCAGAAGCGGCAGCGGCCTTCGGCTCGCCCTGCTCCGAAGCGACAGCAGGCATCGCGGTGGAACTGCCGGAATCAGCCGCATCACCTGCGGCGTCATCGCCCTTCGCGGCGCCCGAAGTCGTACCCTGACCGGCAGCAGCGTCACTGGTACCCGTGCCGTCCTCCACGGCAGCATCGTTCGCACCGGTATCGGCGGCAGCAGTGCCCTCATAGGCCGCCGCGCCCTCGCCGCCCGTTGCGGCCTGAGCCACGGCCTCGGCAATGCCCTCGGCGCCCTCGGCCCAAAGTTGCGCCGGCGTGGTGCCAAAAGCCATGGCAAAAGCCAGGAACGCCACCAGACCGCGCTTGGCTACGCCACGGGCAATCGCTCCATGACGACGCCACGAGGCGCGCTGGCACTCGTCCTCAAACATATCCATTTGTCTCCTACTGTCTGCACTGGGAGCATTGCCCAGCGGCTGCCCCACATCATCGCGCATATTGCGCTTGAGTACCCCCATCGGGGTCCCCCTTCCCTCCAGAGCCCAACGCGTACCGGCGGCATGCGCCGCGCCCGCGTGCAAGATGGGAGGCGATCCGACTTAACCTTACCGACCCGGGCGCGCCGTCCGATCTGCGACGTGACCATCCCGGGCCAAGAGGAATTACGGTTACTGGTACAGCCGGGGACTTGCACCCCGATTCTCCCAAACGCGCAGGAAAACCGCGCATTCGTGCGTCTCCGCACCACCATCTAGGCCATCGATTATTACTGTCAGTATGGTATCACGCAAAAGGGCCCCACACACAGGCGAAGCCCAAGGTAAAAGCTATGGTTTGCGATAGAAAAGGGTGGGGATGGAGTGCCGAGCAAAATAACCCGTTTCCCCGACCCCGGGAAATCGCTAACGCTTGCCGCCGTGGCTGTTGCGCCAAATCTCGCGGCCCAGCATCAGCGCCAGCACCAGCGCACTCACGTAGCCCATAAAGCCGATGACCGGGATACCAAACACAACCGGCTCGATGCGCGCGTAGTACACCACCGACGAGCCGATAAACAGACCGGCGATCACAATTGCCATCGACATGCGGTCGATAATTCCACCCAGCTGCCGCAGCGCCTTATCGCTGCTCATAATCTGCGTGTTCACCTTAAGCTGGCCGCGCGTGAGCATGCGCGACGCCAAGCCCAGATACTCGGCCGCCTCGAGCGAGCCTTTTGCCGCGCGATAGCTGCTCGCGGCAAGATCGCGCCCCATTTCGCGGACGCGCGCATAGGTGCTCTTCTCGTTTTTGATGTGCGTCTGGATGATCTGGATCATGTTGACGTTGGGCATGTACTCGGTCAGCAGGCCCTCGAGCGTCACCATGCCGCGCGCGAACATCGTCACCACGCTCGGCAGCTCAACGTCGTTTTTGCGCGCCAGGTTTAGCAGCGAGGTCAAAAACTCGCCGATATCCAGGTCCTTAAGATCGAGGCCCGCAAAGTCGGCGACGATAAAGTCCAAATCGGACAAAAAGGCCGAATGGTCGAGCTCGGCCGAGTCGCCGCGCGTCACGGCAAAGCGCATAAGCGAATCCTTGAGCTTGGGCACGTCGCCCTCGGCCACGGCAAAAATCATATCCTTGACGATACCGCGGTCGTGGCTCGACATGCGCCCGACCATGCCCAGGTCAATAAAGTAGACGATGCCGTCCTTGAGGATGATGTTTCCCGCATGCGGGTCGGCATGGAAAAAGCCGT
>CATXML010000176.1 GCA_958372035.1 uncultured Collinsella sp.
GGGCTGCCTCATGCAGCGCGACTGCCAGCAGGATACCTGCCCGGCCGGCATCGCGACGCAAAACTGCCGTCTGCGTCACGGCTTCCGCGGTAAGCCCGAGCACGTTGAGCACTTTATGCTCTTTGTGGCCGAGCAGCTGCGCGAGATCATGGCGAGCCTGGGCTTTCGCACCATCGACGAGATGGTCGGCCATCCCGAGTGCCTGCGTCAGATTGAGGTACCGGGCAACCGCAAGGCCAACCTGCTCGATTTGTCGCCCGTTCTGGCGAGCGCGACCTGCGAGTTCGGTGCTCATATTCCGGGCGCCGACGGTCGCCACTTCCTGCCCCAGATGGCTGCCGACAGTGAGCTCGACAAGACGCTCGACTCCACGTTGTTTGTGCCCTATACGGCCGATGCCCGTGCGCACCTGCGCCCGATTCGCTTCCATGCCGACATCGCCAACGTTAACCGTTGCGTGGGCACCATCCTGGGCAATGCGGTGACCAAGGCACATCCCGAGGGCCTGCTCGCCGGCTCCATCACCATCGACTGCGACGGTTCGGCCGGTCAGAGCTTTGGCGCTTT
The DNA here is from genome assembly GCA_958372035.1 of uncultured Collinsella sp. Classification (GTDB taxonomy): domain Bacteria; phylum Actinomycetota; class Coriobacteriia; order Coriobacteriales; family Coriobacteriaceae; genus Collinsella. The sequence goes on from CATXML010000176.1 coordinate 568, forward strand.
CCTGCCCCGCGGCATTGCGCTCAACGTGTGCGGCGACGCCAACGATTACTTTGGCAAGGGTCTTTCGGGCGGTGAGGTGTCGGTACGCCCCAACCCGCATGCGACCTACAAGTTCGACGAGAACATTATCGTGGGCAACGTGGCGTTCTTTGGCGCCACGAGCGGCCGCGGCTTCATTAACGGTCTTGCCGGCCAGCGTTTTGCCGTGCGCAACTCCGGTGCCACCGTGGTGGTCGAGGGCTGCGGCAACCATGGATGCGAGTACATGACGGGCGGCCTGGCGCTCATCCTGGGCGAGGTCGGACAGAACTTCGCCGCCGGCATGACGGGTGGCGTGGCCTATGTCTTTGACCAGTACGGCACGCTCGATGCTCGTGTGAACCACGAGAGCGTTAAGCTCAAGGCCCCGACGGCCGGCGAGCTGGCGCAGATTCGAGAACTCATCCAGGAGCACGTGGACGCGACGCAGAGCCCGCGCGGCATTAAGCTGCTCTACAGCTTTGAGACGATGAGCAAGCACTTTGTGAAGGTCATTCCGACCGAGTACGAGCGCGTGCTGGCGATTGTCGCTGCGGGCGAGGCTGCCGGCAAGACGCATGCGCAGGCAGAGGAGCTGGCGTTTGACATTGTGACCGGTCGCGCGAGCGCCGCGGATGTCGCTCGCTTCGATGTCGCGGGCGGTGCTGCGAGCACTGCGTCCGTGGCTGCCAGCTCTGTTGCTTCGACCAAGAAGGAGGCGTAAGTGCCATGGGTAAGCCCGGTGCTTTTCTTGATATCGATCGCGTGACCCACGAGCTTCGCCCCGTGGAGGAGCGCAGCCATGATTTTGACCCGCTGTACGTGGAGCTCGATGACGACGCGCGCCGTGCCCAGGCGAGCCGCTGCATGATGTGCGGCGTGGCGTTTTGCCAGATGGGCGCGAGCTTTGGCAGGGCGCGCCCGAGCGGCTGTCCGCTGCACAACCTGATTCCCGAGTGGAATGAGCTGGTGTACCGCGGCCGTTGGGACGAGGCTGCCGAGCGCCTGTCGCTCACCTCGCCCATGCCCGAGTTTACGAGCCGTGTGTGCCCGGCGCTGTGCGAGGCCGCGTGCAACTTGGGATCGGTCGACGGCCAGCCCACGACGATTCACGATAACGAGCGCGCAATCAGCGACCACGAATGGGCAAACGGTGGCCCGCGTCGCTTTGAGCCGGCGGGGGAGGACGCGCCCTCGGTCGCCGTGGTTGGTTCTGGCCCGGCTGGTCTGGTGGCTGCATGGGAACTTGCGCGTCGCGGTGCCCGCGTGACGGTGTTTGAGCGTGACGACCGCCCGGGCGGCCTGCTCATGTACGGCATTCCCAACATGAAGCTCGAGAAGTCTGTGGTCGAGCGTCGCGTGGCGCTCATGCGCGAGCTGGGTATCGTCTTTGAGCTGGGCACTGACGCTACGAACCCTGCGGTGGCGGCCAAGCTCAATGGTTTTGACGCTGTCGTGGTGGCAGCTGGTGCCCGTGCCCCGCGCGGTCTTTCGGCTACGAATGTGGATGCCCCGGGCGTAGTGTATGCCGTGGACTATCTGGCGGCTTCGACCGTCTCGGTGCTCGATGGCGGTGAGCCCGCGGTGAACGCGCGCGGCTTGGACGTTGTGGTCATTGGCGGCGGCGATACCGGCAACGACTGCGTGGGTACCGCGGTGCGCCAGGGCGCGCGCAGCGTGCGCCAGTTTGAGTTTTTGCCGGCTGCGCCCGATAAGCGCGCGGCGAGCAACCCCTGGCCGCAGTGGCCCAACGTTAAGAAGACCGACTACGGCCAGCAGGAGGCTATCGCTGCGATGGGTGGCGAGATGCGTGCCTGGGGCGTGGATACGCTTGAGGTGCTGCTGGACAAGAAGGGCGCGGCCGCGGGCCTGCGCGTGGTCGACCTGGATTGGTCGGCCGGCAAGCCCGAACGCATTGCGGGCTCCGAGCGCGAAGTGCCGGCGCAGCTGGTGCTCATCGCCTGCGGCTTTACGGGTCCGGAGCACAGCGTGTTCGAAGCCGTCGGCGTGCCCGCTGCCACGGCGGGCCGCCCGCTGCCCGTGATGGCCTCCGAAGGCTCGCACCTTGCGGCCCGCGTGGATGGCGTTGCTGCGGATGCCGCGCCGGTGTATGTGGCCGGTGATGCCCGCAACGGCAGCTCGCTCGTGGTAAGCGCCATGGCGGACTCCCTGGCCTGCGCTGCCGAGGTTGCCGAGGCCTTGGGGCTGTAAGGTAGTCATTCAAGAGCGTCCCCAACGACTGGTCATTGGGGACGCCCTTGATGTCTGACTGCTCATTTGCTGACGTGCGGGCTCGCGGCGCCTTGCTGTTTTCGTGATGGCTGCGGCTGGGCAGCTCAAAATCTCTGTTTATTTGTCTATGTTTAACTGGGCTTTTGCTTCGGTATGACGTATCGGTCAAGCATTCCGTCAAGTGTTCGGTCAGCATCTGGTTTGCAGCCTTATGCCCATTTCGCCCGCGCTGGCGGCGACCAGCGGCCCTCCTCGTAAGCTCAAATTGAGGTTCATCAGTTTGAGGAGGATGCCATGGCTGATCATGTTTTGGATCGGGGACGTCTGGCCGAGGCCGTCGGTAACGATATTGCCGACATGGCCCAGTTTTGGATGCTACGCAAGTTTCAGTTTTTGGAGTCGGCGCGCACGCAGTTCGAAGTGATAGTCGATCCATGGCTCAGCTATTGCGAGGAGCCTTCGCAAAGCGAAATCATGGCCTACAACATGGCGTTTACCGATTGGCTGCTGTTTGAGCGTCCCTATTACCACGGCAAGACGCTGCTTGAGCTGTATGTGGACGAGCCACCGGCGTCGCTTTCGCCTGCTTCGCTCAGGCGGCTCGAACAGGTGCGCGACACGCAGTATTTTTCGCGCTTTGGTATTTTGGACAAAGATCCTGCGACTGGTATGGTCGCGCTGCGCGACACGCGCACCGACCGTCGTTTTGATGTCTACGACCCACATATCGTGCAAAAAGAGCGCTGGCGCGATGGTGCGATTGCGGTGCGCATCGCGTGCGTTGACGATATTTGGCTGACGGCGGGACAGCTCTACCTCTACGACATAGCGCGCCTGAGCGATACGGCGGTCGACGGGCCTGGCGCCGTTCATCCGGAAGACCTGGAAGACGGCTTCGATACCTCGTGTATCAGCTTCTTTTTGAGGTTGGTCCGCGACATCATGGGTGCCCAGGGGCGCTACGTAAAGTCCCTCAATGTTTATGAGCAG
>CATXML010000177.1 GCA_958372035.1 uncultured Collinsella sp.
CATGCGAATTCCTCCGAATCGAGTTACACGTTGGAGGCATTCTACCCACTCAGCTGGCAAGCATATCAGCATCGATGTTTTGGCATTGCCATCCTAGAGCGTTTGCATCGTTTGGAAAACCGCGTAGCTATATACCTACAAAAGCTCGATTTTGCCGTCCTTCACGGTGAGTCCCATATTGCCCGACAGCAAATCGTCCAGGCGCGAACCCACGAGCTCAAAGCGCCAGCCTTCGCGCAGGGGACTTTGCTCAGGATGCTCGATGTAATCGGCCAGGTCATCGCGCGAGGCGATAACCGAGGTCGCAACGCCCGAGCGCTCGGCAACCAAGCGAATAAGCGCATACATCAGGTCCGTCACGCTCTCAAGCTCCGGCGAGATCTGGCGATGTCCGCGCACCATGAGCGGCAGGCGATCGTGCGGACAGCTCGCACCGCGTTTGATGGCCATGAGTGCGCTGTCCACGTCGCGCTCCCCCAGCTGGTCGGTACCGCGGATGCTGCGGAACTCCTCGACACGCACGGGATTGCGCTTGACGAGCGCCAGCAGCGTATCGTCGGACATGACCCACTTGCGCGGGATGTTGCGGCGCTCGGCGCGGTCCTCGCGCCAGGCGGCGAGCTCGCGCGCGATGCCCAACTGGTGACGGCTGCACGAGTTGATGCGCTTGACCTTGCGGAATGCCTCATGGCGGTCGGCGCGGTAGTGCGACTCGTCGGCCAGCGGGCGCAGCTCGTCGAGCACCCAATCCTCACGGCCCAGCTCGCGTAGGCGGCTCATCATCTCGGTATAGGCAACGATCAGGTACTTGACGTCATCAATCGCGTACTCGATCTGTTTGTCGGTCAGCGGGCGGCGCGACCAATCGGTCAGTGACTCGGTCTTGGGCAATGAGACGCCGCAAAACGTCTGCACGAGCGCGCCGTAGGAAATCTGCTGGCGCTCGCCCAAGAAGGCGGCGGCCACCTGCGTGTCAAAAATGGGACGCGGTAGCACGCCCACGGTATGGAGCATAACCTCCATATCCTGCGAGCAGGCGTGAAAGACCTTGGTCACACCCTCATCGCCCATAAGCTCGGCGAGCGGCGACAGGTCGTCGATCACCAAAGGATCGACCGCGACGCTCTCGGCAGGGGTGGCAATCTGGACCAAGCACAGGCGCGGGTGGAACGTGCGCTCGCGCAAAAACTCGGTATCGACGGCAATCGCGTCGAACTCACGAGCGCGCTGGCAAAAGTCGAGCAGAGCCTGATGTGTGGAAATGTACATATCAACCCATCGAATAAGGTTAGGCCCGAAAAACACGGGTAGGATATCGGCATTGCCCTACAACTATACTCGGTTAGTCACAGAACGGGAACGTAAGTATGCGCTGCCTTATCATCCACAACCCGGCATCGGGCCCCAGCTCAGATGAAATCTACGCGTTCACGCACGCCCTCGCGCAGGGTGGCGACGAGGTCGTGATGCGTTTTATCGGCGATGGCATGGAGCCCGAGGACGCGGTGGCGGACGTTCGCGAGTTCGACCGCGTGGTCGTTTCGGGCGGCGACGGTACCGTCTCCAACGTGCTCGACCAGATGCGCGGGTGCGGTGTCCCCACGCTCGTCTTCCCCTCCGGCACGGCCTGTCTATTCTTTAACAACATCGGCAATGCCCCCGAGGCGGCGGCGCTCGCCAAGGCCTGCCGCGCCGGCCGCACGGTCAAAGTGGACATGGGCGAGCTCTTTTGGCTCGACGAAAACGGCAACGAGAAGCGCCACGGCTTTATCATCATCGCCGGCTCGGGCTACGACGCCGAAATCATGATGAAGGCCGCTCCCACCAAAAACGACATTGGCGAGATCGCCTACTTCCTATCCGCGCTCGCTACGCCCAACCCCACGGTGGCGCACTTTACGATTGAACATGACGGCATTGTCGAGGAGCTCGATGGCATCTGCTGCATGGCCGGCAACACCTCGGTCATCCAAAACGACATCAACCTGTTCCCCGACTGTCGCATGAACGACGGCATGGTCGACATCGCGGTCATCGAGCCCGTAAAAACCGTGCAGCTGCTCCCGACCGTGATCACCGCCGCGCTCGACCCCGCCGGCAAGGTGCTCGGCCGTCCGCAGTTTAAGATCATCCAGACCAAAGAAGCCAAGATCACCTGCACCCCGTCGCTGGGCATGCAGTTCGATGGCGAAATCATCTCCAGCAACTCGGGCGTCTTTGGAGCCCGCGCACTTCCGCAATGCCTCGACCTCATCGTCGACGAATTCTCCCCACTCGGAAAATAGGAGGACCCCATGAACGACAATCCCCTGCTCGGCTTTATCGTCATCGTTTTGGCCATGCTCATCGGCTATGCGATTAACGTTATCCACCGCCGGAAGAAGTAATTCCACATTGGTATGATATTCATCCAATCATCGTCTCCCCCGTTGTTTATGCATTTGCCAAACAGCGGGGGATTTTTCTTTGCGCCCCGTGCAAGGTGCTTTATTCAGGTAGAGTAATTGCAGGGTGCCTTTATTTAAGTAAAGCTACATAATGAGTATTCTTATCCGTTCATCGCATATTTTAGGACGCTCATCGAGTATTTCATCGAAATAGATGAATACTCTTTAGACTTCCTATAGGCTAATAGATGTATTTATTAGCTGAGATTCCACATAGCTTTGCGGGGTTTCAACAGTTGGGAGGGATTATGAGGTTTACTCATCCTGTCAACACGCTCAAGAAGCTCGGCTGCGGCCTTGCGTTTGGAGCAGCGGCCATCATGGCCATGCCGACTTCGGCGCTCGCCTGCACCCAGATCTACATGGGCAGCAAGCTCACGGCCGACGGCAACACGTACTACGGCCGTTCCGAGGACTTCGGTCCGCGCTACATCAAGCACTTTGGCATTGAGCCCGCACACAAGGACGGCAACGAGTACACCTCGGTCGAGTCCGGTTTTGAGTACAAGTCCAAGGGCGCAACCTACCGCTACACCTTCGTTCGCGACAACCCCTCGCAGTGGGAAGATCGCTACGACGCATATTCCGAGGCAGGCATCAACGAGAAGGGCGTCTCCTGCTCTGCCACGTTGAGCACCTCCTATAACGAAAAGGCCGAAGAGGCCGACCCCATCACCGAGGAGACTGGCATTGGCGAATACAACTACGCCAGCGTCATTCTGGGCGAGAGTGCCACGGCCCGCGAGGGTGTCGAGCTCCTCGGCAGCCTGATTGACGAGCAGGGCGTCTGCTCCAACGACCAGATCATCATTGCCGACAACAACGAGACCTGGTTGTTTGCAGCGCTTTCCGGCCATCAGTGGATCGCCATGAGGCTCACTGACGATATCGCCTCGCTCAACCCCAACATCGGCAACCTCACCTATGACGTCGACCTCGACGACACCGAGAACTGCCTCCACTCCGAGGGCATCGAGTCTATGCCTAAGGAGAAGGGCTTTGCCGAGTACACCGACGGCAAGTTCGACGTCGCCAAGACCTACGGCGAGGAGATTGGCGAGGCCGGCATGCACCAGTGGTCGCGCTATATCCAGGGCCGCGATTACTTCATGGCTCCGCTTGCTGAGGGCACCGACTACGAGATCGTCAAGGACGAGCGCGAAGACGCTCGCGCGACGACCGGCGCCCTGGTCCACGAAATGCAGCCGCTGTTCTTCCAGCCCGGCAAGTCCGACTGGAACACCTTTGAGATGATTCGTTCCTTCGCCGCTCGCGGCGAGAATGTCGCCGGCCTCAACGCCAACACCGACGGCGCCTATGCCATCGGCTCCAACCGCAACACCGAAATCCACACCTTC
>CATXML010000178.1 GCA_958372035.1 uncultured Collinsella sp.
CTCACGCCCGACTCCAGCCGTTTCTGGCCTGCCGCCAGCTACGTGGAGGGCAAGATTCAGCCCAGCTACGACAAACAATTCGTCCGCAATTGGCTCAAAGCCAACTGGGATATGACGGGGGAGACTCCGCACCTGCCCGCCGAGGTCATCGATGGCACGTCCGAGCGCTATCGCGAGGCCTTCCAGATCATCACGGGCTCCCAGTTCACAAGTATGAAGGAGAACGCATAAGTGAGTACCCGTAGCGCCACGAACAAGCGCACGCAATCCCACGAAGTTACCGGGGTTGCGCGCAAGTCCGCCGCATCTGCTAAGCCCGCCCGTCAGGCAGCGAGCTCTGTCCGCGTCGTGCCAGCTTCGTCTAAAGCTCGCCGCAAAGAGCTCGAGAAGGGCGAGAACCTCGAGGGCCTCTCTAAAGAGGAGAAGCGCGCTCGCAAGGCCAAACAGCGCGCCAAGGAGGATCGTATCTACACGGTGTCGAATATCCTTCTCAAGCAGGATGAGGACTACACCAAGCGCCGTCGTATCTGGTGGGCCGTGCTCGCCATCGGCATGGTACTCGTCGTGGCAATTTGGGCTTCGCTCTACTTCGCTCCCGGCGGCACGGTGTCCAGTCCCGTCCAGATGGTCGGCATCGTTTTGTCCTATGTCATCATTCTGGGTGACTTTATCTACGACTTCGTTCGTATTCGTCCCCTGCGCAACATGTACCGCACGCAGGCCGAGGGCATGTCCGAGAACAAGCTCAACGCTCTTATTGAGCGCGCGGCTGCCGAGGAGGACACGAAGGCCTCCAAGAAGAAGTAGCGCTTGTATCCATACTTATCGCTAAGATATAAGGCGCGTCGTTTTTGCGGCGCGCCTTTTTACTGTTCTATAGATAGATGGAGTGGCACATGATTCGAGCTGCCCTGACGGTCGAAGAAGCTCTGGAGGGCATGAAGGCCCTGGAGCCCAAGATTAAAAACTATGCGCGTCTGGTTGTCCGCAAGGGCGTAAACGTCAAGCCCGGCCAGGAGGTTGTCGTTCAGTCTCCGGTCGAGTGCGCATCCTTTGCCCGCGTGGTGGTCGCGGAGGCTTATGAAGCCGGCGCTGGCCACGTGACGGTTATTTGGGCCGATGATGCCGTGACGAGGCTCACGTACGAGCATGTCGATAAAAGCTATTTTGAGCAGACGCCCGAGTGGAAGCGCTTGCAGTTGGATTCCCTGGCCCAGGACGGTGCCTGCTTTATCTTTATCGAGGGTGCGGACCCTGCGGCTCTCAAGGGTATCGATCCCGCCAAGCCCGCCGCGGCTTCCAAGGCAAGGAATACGCAGTGCAAGGTCTTCCGCCGTGGACTGGACTACAACATCAACCCGTGGTGCATCGCCGGCGCTCCGGTCGTGGCTTGGGCGCACGAGGTGTTCCCGGGAGACGCCGATGAGGTTGCAATCTATAAGCTGTGGAATGCGATTCTGCACACCGCTCGTGCCGATGGCCAGGACCCGGAGAGCGACTGGGAACTCCATGACGCCGCATTCGAAAAGAACCTGCGTTTCCTAAACGATAATCAATTTGATTGCCTGCACTACACCGCTTCGAACGGAACCGATCTGACGATTGGCATGACGAAAGGTCACGAGTGGGCCGGCGGCAAGGGCAAGACGCCCGATGGCCACCCCTTCTTCCCCAACATCCCCACCGAGGAGGTTTTTACCTCGCCTGATCGCATGCGCGCTGACGGAATCGTCTACTCGGCCATGCCGCTCATCCACCACGGTAACAAGGTCGACGATTTTTGGATTAAGTTCGAGGCCGGCCGCGTAGTGGACTACGATGCCCGCGTGGGCAAGGCGACGCTTGCGAGCATTATTGACACCGACGATGGTGCCGCTCATCTGGGTGAGGTCGCGCTTATCTCCAAGAACACGCCGATCCGCGAAAGTGGCGTTCTGTTCTACGACACGCTCTATGACGAGAACGCTAGCTGCCACCTTGCGCTGGGCGTCGGTTTCCCCGAATGCATCGAGGGTGGGTACGACATGTCCAAGGAGGAGCTCCTGGAGCATGGCGTTAACGTCTCGAGCACGCACGTCGATTTTATGATCGGCACGGACGACATCGATATTACGGGCATTACGCCCGATGGACGTGAAGTTGTGATTTTCCAGAACGGCCAATGGAGTTGGGAATAGTCCCAGACCGTGGTACAATGCCACCCGCGGGCCGTTAGCTCAGCTGGCAGAGCAGGGGACTTTTAATCCCAAGGTCCAGGGTTCGAACCCCTGACGGCCCACCATAGAATAGAAAAGCGACTGGTGGACGCCGGCCGCTTTTTTGTTGCCGCGCCACGGGTTCGAACCCGTCGGGGCGCGGAGCTGAGTAAACGCGTGAGCGTTTGCCAGCGCAGCGCGCAAGGCGCGAAAGCGCCGCAGCGGCCGCCTGCGGAGCAGGCTGAACCCCTGACGGCCCACCCAAAGTAAGGAATACGAAATGAAAACAAATAGATACGGAATTAGCGGCAGCACATTAAAGATAATAGCAGCCATTTCGATGGTTCTCGATCATGTAAGCAGGATCGTCCTGACCAATGGAATCATGACTCACGCATCGTACAGTCAGATATCAGACGAACAGTGGGCGATTCTAAGCGAGGCTTCGGATGTGCTTCATGTTCTTGGCAGAATTGCATTTCCCTTATTTTGCTTTTTGATAGTTGAGGGATTTTTGCATACTCATGACATAAAGAAGTACCTGCGAAATATGCTTGTCTTCGCAATTATTGCGGAGCCCATATACGATTTCGTTCAAACCGGGCAACTATTCGACCTTCGGCAACAAAATGTTATGTGTGAGCTCCTGCTTTCCTTGGTCTTTTTGATTATTCTGGAAAAGATACAAAGTCTTTCAAAATGGAAGAGGCACATTGCAGAAATTGCTCTGATTGTTTTGACAGCACTGGCAGCTGAATACACTAAACTAGATGGCGGTGTGTATGGCATTCTGCTTGTGGCTGCATTCTATTTATTCCACGACAGCAAGGCCAAGATGTTCTTTGCTGCAGTATGCGCAGTGCTCCTTTCGTCATGCCATATAGTTGGCGGCGGATTTGAGTTTGCTACAGCTAATATATTTAATCCTGATGTTGCTGCCGCGGTCGTTTCGTTGCTGCTTATCAATCTTTATAATGGCAAGCGAGGGCTGAAGCTGAAATACTTCTTCTACATTTTCTATCCGGCACATCTTGCTCTGCTTTATGGTGTCTCACTTATTGTTTTGAACTGTCTTTAAAAACTCTCAAACAAGTCTCTGAAAGCAGAAACAAATTGACCCTAAGACTGCTTGTGAATTTCCGGAAGACCTGAGAGATGCGAGGATAGACAACGAGGGCTGCAGAAAGATGCTTCGAAAGCATGAATGGCAGCGAGAAAATGAGTTCGGAAGCACCCTCTGGATGCTCCAGCATAGAATAGAAAGCGATCGGCTCCGGCTGGTCGCTTTTTAGTTGACGGTGCACGGGTTCGAACCCGAACTTCTCTATATATAAGAACGCTTGGCGAACAAAACCTGCCTTTTACCGACGGGAAACAAATAGCTGATGCTTTTGGAGTAAAGTGGCGCACCAGAGATGACCGACGCCTTAACACCTATAAACCAGCTGGTCATCGCCAATATCAGAAGCTGCTGCTTCGAATACGGCCTCAGTGAAGCAACTGAGGGTTCTATTCATTTGTGAACAAAATATGGAGTGCGCGATTCCCGCCCCCGGGGGCCCTCCGGTCTGGC
>CATXML010000179.1 GCA_958372035.1 uncultured Collinsella sp.
CAGGGGTTAAGTTTGTCGCGAGTTCCGCACGAACAGGAGAGCACTTAATGTGCTCTCCGTCGTGAGCAGGACTGTAGAGCAGCAAACTTAACCCCTGCCCCGGCACCCGGCGGGCAAGCCCTCCCTTGTACTCCATCTCACTAAAGTGTATGATGCTGAACGTTACATGATTCACTTTACCTAACTAAAGTGCCATCAAGGGGGAATACCATGAATACCGATATGTCTCGTCGTCAGTTTGTTGGTCTAGCCGGCTCGCTTGCCACGGTGCTTGGCCTTGGTCTCGTCGGCTGCGGCGGTGGTGCCGGCAAGGGCTCCGCTGCTGGCTCTGCCGCGGGCAAGGATGTGAAGGGCGCTGCGGAGTCCAAGAAGCTCGTCGTGGGCTTTGACAAGTCCTATCCTCCGTATGGCTTTGTGGGCGACGATGGCGAGTACACCGGCTTTGACCTCGACCTTGCCAAGGCCGTTGCCGATAAGCAAGGCTGGGAGGTCAAATACGAGGCTATCGACTGGGATGCCAAGGACACGCTGCTCAACTCGGGTGCCATCAACTGCATCTGGAATGGCTTTACCATGGAGGGTCGCGAGGACGACTACACGTTTTCCGAGCCTTACATGCTCAACGAGCAGGTGCTCGTGGTCAAGAAGGACGCGGGTATCAAGAGCTGGGACGATCTTGCCGGCAAGACCGTGATTACCCAGACTGATTCCGCCGCACAGGATGTGCTCGAGGGCGACCAGAAGGATCTGGCCGCGACGTTTGCCACGCTCGATACCATCGGTGAGTACAACACGGCGTTTATGCAGCTCGAGAGTGGCGCAGTCGATGCCGTTGCCTGTGACCTCTCGATCGCTCAGTATCAGCTTGCCGCCAAGCCCGATGCCTATACGCAGCTCGACAAGCCGCTGTCCAGCGAGCATTACGCCGTTGGCTTCAAGAAGGGCGACACCAAGTCCGCCGATGCCGTGACCGAGTCGCTCAAGGCACTCTACGAGGATGGCACGGTCAAGGACCTCTGTGATAAATATGCAGATTACGGTCTTTCCTTCGACAACTGGGTGCTCAAATAGCGGCTTTCCCAGGCACCCGATTTTGCCGTTCAAACCGTCGCTTGCGTACATTTAGTACGCGGCGCTCCTCTTTCACGGCAAACTCGGGCACCTGGAAAACCCGCTTTAGCATTGGGTTCGCTGTTCCGTTACTGTGAAAGAGAGCTTGGGTTGTCTATTCAGGTCATGATGCAAATGCTTGGCCAGGGATTCTTGGTCAGCTTGCAGCTGTTTGTGCTAACGCTGCTCGGGTCGATTCCGCTGGGAATCCCCGTGGCGTTTATGCGCATGAGCAAAATTGCGCCGCTCCGCTGGATTGCGCGCATCTACATTTCGGTCATGCGCGGTACGCCGCTCATGCTGCAGATGTTTGCCATCTACTTTGCCCCGTACTACGTGTTTGGCATTTCGCTCACGCCCGATTCCAAGTGGACGGCGTGCGTCGTGGCGTTCATCATCAACTACGCCGGTTACTTTGCCGAGATCTATCGCTCGGGCTTGCAGTCCATTCCGCGCGGTCAATACGAGGCCGCCGAGGTGCTGGGCTACTCGCGCATGCAGACGTTTCTGTATATCGTGATGCCGCAGGTCGCCAAGCGCATTCTGCCGGCGATGGGCAACGAGATCATCACGCTGGTCAAGGACACGTCGCTGGCGTTTGCCATTGGCGTGGGGGAGATGTTCTCGACGGCCAAGGCACTGGTCGCCTCGCAGGTGAGCATGGTGCCGTTTGCAATCGCGGCGCTGATTTACTGGGTCTTTAACTTTGTGGTCGAGATGCTGCTGGGCGCCGCCGAAAAGAAGCTGGACTATTATCATGACTAACTCGGTGATGAAAATCGAAAGCGCGCGCAAGGCGTTTGGTGGCAATGAGGTGCTCAAGGACATCTCGCTCGAGGTGAAGCGCGGCGAGGTCGTGGCGATTATCGGGCCTTCGGGCGGCGGTAAGTCCACGCTGCTGCGCTGTGCCACGCTGCTCGAGACGCTCGACGGCGGCTCGCTCTCGTTTGGCGACCTTGCCGTCGCGACGGATGCGGGTTCGGGCGCGATGTACGCAAAGGGCGATGTACCTAAACAGGCGCGCTCGCGGTTCGGTCTGGTGTTTCAGAACTACAATCTGTTCCCGCACTATACCGTGATGAAAAACATCACCGATGCACCGATCCGCGTGCTTAGGCGTCCGCGCGAGCAGGCGGAGGCCCGCGCACACGAGCTTATTGCACAGATGGGGCTTACGGGTAACGAGAACAAGGTACCCTGCGAGCTTTCGGGCGGTCAGCAGCAGCGCGTGAGTATTGCCCGCGCCCTGGCGCTCGACCCGGAAATCTTGTTCTTTGATGAGCCGACCTCGGCGCTCGATCCAGAGCTGACGGCTGAGGTGCTGCGCGTCATCAAGGATTTGGCCGCGCAGAATATGACGATGGTGATCGTGACGCACGCGATGCAGTTTGCCCGCGACGTTGCCGACCGCGTGGTCTTTATGGATGGCGGTCGTATTGTCGAGGAGGGTCCTGCCGAGCAGGTTATCGATCATCCGCGCGAGCAGCGTACACGCGAGTTCTTGAGCCGTATCGAGGGATAGGCTCAGCTATTTGCTCAACTATTTATTGAGGTGAAACCGCCGCAGGTCTTATGATCTGTGGCGGTTTTTTGCATCCGCGGGGTTCAATAATCGCCTCGCAAGCTCGCTCTCTCCTCTCGCCGCCTGTATTCATACGTGCGCCGAAAGGTATGCATGGACAGCCGCCCGTGAGGGTAGGGTGGTGGCATAGGACATTTGGAGGGTGAGTCGGCTCGGCTGCCGACCATGCTGCTCCCGGGACGGCACCGACCGCGAACCCTCCCCGTTGGCGTCGCGCCTTGCGCGCGGCCCTGCAAGGAGGTCATCATGGGTGCTCCCAAGACCGGTAACGTAAGGAACGTGGTGCTCGTAGGCCAAGGCGGGGTGGGCAAGACTTCACTCGCCGAGGCCATGCTCCACCTTTCCGGCAAGACCGCCCGCCTGGGCGGCCACGACGGCACCAAGCCCACGCTCGACTATGACCCCGAAGAGGTTAAGCGTGCGTTTTCCATCTCGACGACCATCGCGCCGATCGACTGGAAGGGCGCCCGCATCAACGTGCTCGATGCCCCGTGCTATCCCGATTTTATCGGCGACGCCTATGCCGCGATGAGCGTCTGCGAGACGGCTCTGTTTGTTGTCGACGCCGAGGCCGGCCCGCAGCCTACGACGGTTAAGCTCTGGTATGCCGCCGAGGACCTGCGCCTGGCGCGCGCGGTGTTCGTAAACCGTCTGTCGCGTTCCGAGGCCAGCTTTGCGACCACGATGGACCTGCTGCAGGAGCGCTTTGGTACGCGTCTGGGCGCCGTGACCCTTCCCTGGGGCGAGGGCGAGGACTTTGACGGCATTATCGACCTGGTGCGCATGAAGGCGCGCCATTGCAACGGCGCTGAAGCCGTTGAGTCGGAGATCCCCGAGGAGTATCGTGCCCAGGCCGAGGAGGCCCATGACCATCTGTGCGAGTTGGTGGCCGAGGCCGACGATGAGCTGATGATGAAGTACCTGGAAGGCGAGGAGACGCTGACGCAGGAGGAGCTTGAGGGCCTGCTGTCCAAAGCGATCGCTGAGCGCATCTTTGTGCCGGTCTTTGCGGGCGATTGCATTAAGGAGCAGGGCGTCAA
>CATXML010000180.1 GCA_958372035.1 uncultured Collinsella sp.
TTTGTCCTGCCAAAATCCCTTGGCGGGTGCGGGCTTGCAATCGTTTTTTTTGTGTCGTGGGCTTCGCGAACTTCTCAAAACAAAGTATGCCTCCCCGGCCCTCGCCCGTATTACCCCGCTGGGCGAGCCATAGACGCCGCGTACCGATAGGGTGAGGTGGCGGCTTGAAATTGGTGCTATATTCAGCTTGAGTTGTTAAATGTTAGTAAGAGAGGCTGATATGGGGCTGTTCAAGAAGAAAAACCCGCAGGATGCCTTTGATCCCGATGTGTTTACCATCACGGATACGATTTTGGACCCGCCGCGGTTTACGTTTTTGCCGGCTATCTACCAGGATGCCACGCGTCGCAAGTGGGCCGTACATCAGCGCGGCGGCGATCCGAAGATTTTTGACTATGCGGACGTGTTGCAGTGCGAAGTGGCCGAGGCGGGCGATCCGGAGGCCGATGAAGCGGTCTCTAAACAGGAATTTGCCCAGCGTATTCTGGCAAATCCCGCTAAGGCGGCAAAAATGAACGCAGCCAAGCGTAATATGTGTCTTGGTATGGGCGTTGTTGTGGCGGTTCAGACGGGAAAAGACGAGGTTTCCAAACTAGAGATTCCCGTTATGACCGATGAAGTCAAACGCGATTCAAGCCTGTATAAGTCGTATCGGAATGTCGCCGAGAAGATCAAGGCCGAATTTGATGCCATGGGTGGTCTGGCCTAATTTTGGCGACATACGTTTCTGAACGAGGAGTCTGTGCAATGGCAGGCGAATCTTATGCAATTCCCCCCAAAGATCGTGCTGTTGAGGGGATTCTTTGGTATATCCAGCACCATCAGCTTGCCGGCGGCGATCGCCTGCCGGCCGAGCGCGTGCTGTGCGAAGAGATTGGCGTTTCGCGTACGGCGTTGCGCGCCGGTATCACGCGGCTCATCTCGTGTGGAACGCTCGAGAGCCGTCGCGGATCGGGTACGTATGTGTGTCCTCCCAAACCGCTCAATATCTTTCAGGAAACGTATAACTTCTCCGATGCTGTGCGGACTGCCGGCCTGCACCCCTCTTCTCGTCTGGTTTCCACCGGGGCCATCGAGGCGGATGAGGCGCTTGCCGACAAGCTTGGGGTTGCTGTAGGCGCTTCTTTGCTCCGCATGCAGCGTGTTCGACTTATTGAGGGCGAGCCGGCGTCAATCGAGACGGCTCACGTTAACCTGTCCCTGTGCCCTTCGCTTCCCGATCACGATTTTGAGTGTGAGAGCCTTTACGATGTCTTGCTCAAAGAAGGTGGCGTGCGCGTTGAGCATGGACGTGAGCATATCTCCATCTCGCGTTTGAACGCCGAAGAGGCCGCGTTGCTCCAGCAAGAAGAGGGAACGCCGGTGTTCTATGAGAGCACGATAGAATTTGATAAGGACATGCGTTTTGTGGAGCATTGCAAATCGGTGATTTTGCCCACAAAGTTCCGCTTTGCCGATAACGGCGAAAAGAACGGCATGAGGAGCGTGGCAGGTGAACAATGGCTGAAACAGTAGATGCCACCCCGGTTTATATGCGCATTCGACGCCGCATCGAGGAGCGTATCGAGCGCGGTATATATCCCACGGGTTCCATGATTCCGTCCGAAAAAGACCTCGCCGAGGAATTTGGTACGACGCGCTTGACCATCCGAAGCGCTGTCGATGAGCTGGTTCGGCGTGGGCAGATTCGACGCGTCCGCGGAAAGGGCGCGTTTGTGGCACAGAAAGTGCCCGTTGCGTACGAGCGAACAGGAGGCTTTCGCGAATCGGTTCGTGCTTCGGGCGGCGAGCCGTCCGTCCGTATCCTCGCGCGTTCCAAGCGCTATGCGGGCCCATATTATGCCAACCTGTTTGGCATTGCCGAGGACGATTTGCTGTATTCGATTCGGCGTTTGAACTGCGTCAACGGCGATCCCGTATCGATTGAGACGGCGTTCATCCCGTGTCTGCTGTTCCCCACAATCGAAGATATTGACGTGTCGGTCTTCAGTTTGTACGAGACCTATGAGATGTTGGGCCGAAAGCCGGTCATGGCACAGGAAAAGCTCGATATCGAAGCGCTGGGCGCGCGAGATGCCGGCCTGCTTGGACTGGAGCAGGGCGATCTTGCCTTGACGCTGGAGTGCGTGAGCTTCGATGCGAGCGGCCAGGCGATCGAGTACGTCAAGTCGTTTAACCGCGGCGATGCGGGTGGATATACCTATACGTACTAGCTGGTTTTCTTGCATAACGGGCTGAAAAGCTGACGGAATTTTGATTCGTTGAGCAGACTACATATACAACCTTACATGGCTCAAAATCGACCGTTCGCCGATGGGGATTAATTAATCGACAAAGAGGTATCAAAAAGCCGTAACCTGTAACTGTGATTGGTATCAAATACTAATGATTTGTTACGAGGTGAGACGATGAAGATGCTCGATTACGTTCAGCTTGCCCATGTGCGTATGGGAGCGAACCTCGAGCGTTCGTCTGAGCTGGTAGCGCAGCTCGTTGATATTATCCAGTCCGGTTCTTTTGACGCGCTGCGCATCGTTGCTTCGGGCTCGTCGCGCCATGCCGCCGATTGCGCCCGAGATTACCTGCAAGATGCGCTGCAGATGCAGGTGTCCGTTGTGACGCCCGAGGCCTTCGTCGATTTTGAACACACCTATCCGCAGCATGCGCTCAACATCGCCGTCTCGCAGAGTGGCTATTCGACCAATACGATTGCAGCGCTCGATTACATGCGTGCACACGATATGGCAGCTGTTGCGCTCACGGCAAACGTCGAGGCGCCCATCAAGGAGCACACTGATATCGTTCTTGACTACGGTGTGGGCGTCGAGTCGGTGGACTTTGTGACGCTGGGCGTCGAGGTCCTCGTTGAGTACCTGGTGCTCTTTGGTATTTACGGCGGTCAGGCGCGCGGAACGATTGACGCCAAGGGCGTTGCCCAGCGTTTACACGACCTGCGCGAGGCTATCCATGCCAATGCCGTGATGTGCAAGACCGCCGAGGCATATGTCCAAGACCGCATGCTCGAGCTTTCTGAGCACATGCCCGCCATGGTCGTCGGCAACGGCCCCAACTATGGCGTTGCCGAAGAGGCGGCCCTCAAGCTGAGCGAGACCATCAAGATTCCTGCCATGCATCACGAGGGCGAGGAGTTCGTCCACGGTCCCGAGATGCAGATCGTTCCGGGTTATCTGGTGTTTATCGTCGACGATCCGCAGGGGTCGGAGCGTCTTGCGAATATCGCCGATGCGCTGTCGAACGTTACGGCAAAAACGGTGCTGCTCACGGCCCATCCCAGGGGTAGGGCTCACGAGGTTGCGGTGCCTCAGGTGGCTCCGCTGCTCAGCGCAATTCCCAATCTTGTGTTCTTCCAGACGATTGCGGCCATAATCGCCGAGCGTCTGAAGTCATGGGACGTGCACCCGTATCTCGATGCTGTCTCCAAGCAAATGGAGGTCAAGGCAGAGGGCTACGAAGAGTCAGTCAATGCGCTTAAGGCCAAAGCGGCTGAGTGTTACGGAATGTAAGCGGGTTTTGATGCCCGTTGGCATGGGGGATGTGGAGACAACCCCAGAAAGGAGAGACAAATGAAGGAAACCGAGAAGATCGAGATCATGCATTTCGACCAGGAGGGCTACCTAGAGGACGGCAAGGCGCTCTACGAGACCGGCAAGAAGATGACCGCGCTCGCCGACAAGGTCGCCGACGAGGGCTACGACGC
>CATXML010000181.1 GCA_958372035.1 uncultured Collinsella sp.
AGAAAACCGACGACAAAGCCGCTGATGGCGAAGACCAAAATAAAGAGGGCGACTTCCAGGCGCACCGCGTTTATGTGCAGCACGTACTCGCTCATAGCGGTGGAGTTGGACGCGATGACGCCCATCATCATGAACTTGCAGGCGGGCGAAAGCGCGGGGGAGAGTTTCTCGTGTCCCCATCCGCGCGTGAGCTCGTTGATCACGATGCCGAGCACGGCGGGGATGGCGATCATAAAGGCCATGTTCTGCATCATGCTCGGCACGTCAATCGAGACGGTGGCGCCCAGCAGGAGCTTGAGTGTAAGAGGAATCGTCACAGGCGAGATAACCGAGGACGTCAGGATGATGGTGAGCGCGAGCGGGCCGTTGCCGCCGAACATGCTAATCCACATAAAGGCGGTGACTGCCACGGGTACGCTGTACTCGAGCACGATGCCGCAGACAAGGTTGGGGTTGGAACCAAAGAACAGTGAGCTCATGGCATAGGCTGCGATAGGGATGAGCACCGCCGAGACGAGCAGCGCCAAGACCAGGTGCAACGGACGGCGGAACACCTCGGCCACCTGGTGAAAGGTGTTGCTGAGCGCACCCTGGAACGTCATAAAGGCAAACAGGGCGGGAACGATGGGCTTGAGCACGCCGATCTGCTGGGGAAAGAGCACGCCGAGCGTCACGCAAATCGGAACGATGACCTGCATGTGCCCCGCGAGAAACTTACCCAGTCCAACCCATTGCTTCATATGCTCTTGTGACTCCCTTTGCTCGTGAATCCGTTTTGAATGGATATGCTAGACGCTCGCATGCGTCCGTGCGTCAGAAACGCTTGAATATTTCGAGGCTATTACCGGCATCGTTTACCGAAACCGCGGCGTGCCGCGAGGTTCTGCGTCCGTGCCGCACGGTATAATAAATCCGTTCAACAGATCTGCCTGCCGAAGCGGGCATACACAGAGGACTCATCGCTATGAACCGTGAGAGGTATCGCGGCGACCTGCCCCTATCGGGGGTGGGCGCCTATGTCATCGCTTAAGACGACGCATCGCTGGGCGGTCGCTCAGCAAAACCCCGAGCTCGAAAAGGAGCTTTCGGCTGGCCTGGGCATACCCGGGCTGGTGGCGCGCATTATGGTTGCGCACGGCATTACATCCATCGAGGAAGGCCAGCTGTTTTTGACGCCTTCGCTCGACCGCGACTGGGTCGACCCGCTCGTTATTCCGGGCATGGCGGTCGTCGCCGACCGCGTTGAGCGTGCTATTCGCAGCCACGAGTGCATCGCCGTCTTTGGCGATTTTGACGTTGACGGTATTACGTCGACCTGTCTGTTGACCGAGGCGCTACGTTCGTTTGGCGCCAACGTCACGCCGTTTATCCCGCATCGCTTTGACGAGGGCTACGGCCTGTCGCGTGCGGCGCTCGACCGCGTCAACGAGCTCGCCCAACCCAACCTGATCGTGACCGTCGATAACGGCATTGCCGCCAAGGAGGAGGTCTCCTATCTGGAGAGCCTGGGGATCGATTTGGTGGTCACGGACCATCACGAGCCGTCCGACCAGGTGCCGCAGGGCGTGCCCCTGACCGACCCTAAGCTCGAGGACGAGGGCCCCTCGCGCGAGCTTGCCGGTGCCGGCGTGGCGCTCAAGCTGGTGCAGGTCCTGGGCGAGCGTCTGGGCAAGCCGTCGTATTGGCGTTCGCTGATCGAGGTTGCGGCGCTTGGTACCGTGTCCGACATGATGCCGCTCACGCCCGAGAACCGCGCACTGGTCGCCGAGGGCATCCAGCAGATGCGCGTGACGGCCCGCCCCGGCTATATCGCGCTGGCCGCGCTCGCCAAGGCCGACCTCTCTAGCATTACGGCCGATGGCTTGTCGTTTTCGCTCATCCCCCGCTTAAACGCTGCCGGCCGCATGGCTGATCCCAAGCTGGCGCTCGACCTGCTGCTTGCCCGCGATCCTATCGAGGCAAGCGCGCTGGCGGCCGAGCTCGAGGAAATCAACCGTCAGCGCCGCGAGATCGAGGCGGAGCTCACACGCGACGCCATGGCAAAGGTCGAGGAGACTTATGATGGCGGTCGCGCAATCGTCGTGGGTGGCGAGGGCTGGCACGAGGGCGTCAAGGGTATCGTAGCGAGCCGTCTGACCAACCGTTATCACGTGCCGGCGCTGCTCTTCTCGATCGAAGACGGTATCGCTCGCGGTTCGGGTCGCTCGGTGGGTAAGGTCAACCTGTTCGACGCCGTAGAACGCTGCTCCGATCTGCTGATTCGTCGCGGCGGGCATGCGGGTGCGGTGGGCGTGACCATCGAGGCGTCCAAGCTCGACGAGTTCCGTCGTCGTCTTTCCGCCGTGCTGTCCGAACTTCCCGCCGAGGACTTTGAGGACACCGACGAGGTTGCCGCCACC
Organism: uncultured Collinsella sp.; assembly: GCA_958372035.1. GTDB lineage: Bacteria > Actinomycetota > Coriobacteriia > Coriobacteriales > Coriobacteriaceae > Collinsella. Next base: position 2,400 of record CATXML010000181.1, read on the forward strand.
GTCGACCTCTCCGAGCTGAATATCGAGACCATCGAGCAGATCTCCCGTCTTGAGCCGTTTGGCCAGGGCAACAAGGTGCCGCTGTTGGCGGCCGAGGGCGTGACAATGTGCGATCGCGCCGTGGTGGGCAAAACCGGCGAGCACATGCGCTTCGTGGCGACCGATGGCGCCGCGAGTGTGCCGGCCATTATGTTCCGCGTGCCGCAGATCGATAAGCTCATCAATTGCGACAGCGCTGTCGATTTGGTGTTCGAGGCCGTGGCCGAGCATTGGCAGGGACGCGTGAAGCCCAAGCTCATGATCAAAGATGTCTTGGTGCGCGATACCGCGGCGTCCAATATCGACGATCCGGCATGCGAGCTTCGCCGCGGCGTGCAACCGGCGGATTCTGGCCTGCGCCTGGAGTCGCATAAACGCGAGACGCTCGCCCAGCTTTCTTATACCGAGCTCACGCGCTCGCTTATCCATAGCTTTATCGGCTCGAACCAGCCGCATCGCGCGCAGGTCGAGGCACTCGACGCGCTCGCCGACCACCAGAGCGTTTTGGCCGTTATGGGGACGGGACGTGGTAAGTCGCTCATCTTCCATGTGCACGCCGCGCGCGAGGCGGTCCTTCGAGGGCGTGCGAGCATCTTTGTCTATCCGCTGCGCGCACTCGTTGCCGACCAGGCCTATCATCTTTCATCGACGATGGCTGCGCTCGGCATTGGCGTCGGCGTGCTGACCGGCGAGACCGTGGAAGCAGCGCGCGATGACGTGTTTGCCGGCCTGGCTTCGGGCCGCACCGGCATCGTGCTCACGACGCCTGAGTTCCTGTCTATTCACCGCGACCGCTTTGCGCGCTCGGGGCGTATCGGATTTGTCGTTATTGACGAGGCGCACCATGCCGGTCTTGCCAAGGGCGGCGACCGAAGCGCATACCTCGACATGCCCGATATCCTCAAGGCCCTGGGCGATCCGGTCGTTATGGCGGCGACGGCCACCGCGACGGCTCCGGTCGTTGCGGAGCTTGCCCGCGTGCTGCCGATTACCCGTACGGTGGTCGACGAGACCGTGCGTGAGAACTTGCAGCTCGAGGACGACCGCGATCTTGCGAGCCGCGAAAACCGCCTGGTATCCATCGTCGCGACGGGGGAGAAGACCGTCATCTACGTCAATTCGCGCGACCAGTCTGTGGCGCTTGCCAGGACGCTTCGGAAGCGGGTGCCCGACTGTGCGACCCGTATCGCGTTCTATAACGCCGGGCTTGCGCGTTCCGACCGTCGTCGCGTTGAGGAGGCGTTTCGAGACGGGGGT
>CATXML010000182.1 GCA_958372035.1 uncultured Collinsella sp.
CGCAGGACTGTAGAGCAGCAAACTTAACCCCCGCCCCCGGCCCCGGAGACCCTCCCGGATGGCCCCCAAAATTTTTTCAAAAAAGTTGTTGCGCGCCGGACAGACTTCTGTGTATACTAATCCCCGCAGCGCACGCGAGCGGAAACAAACGCGAACGACTGCCTGGGGAGTTAGCTCAGTTTGGTTAGAGCGCCGGCCTGTCACGTCGGAGGTCGCGGGTTCGAGCCCCGTACTTCCCGCCAACGCAATTAAAGCCACGTCTTCGGACGTGGCTTTTTGCGTTTGATAGGACCTCGATCCCATCGGCTCCTTTCGCCCAGAAGCAAATCCTTCCAATTCCCGGACAAGTTCCGTTTGAGACATGTGTTCAAACAAGGCGTTTGTTGCGCAACACCAGTTCAACGAAGCAGGGGGTTAGGTTATACTGAATTGCACTGTGGGCCGTTTTTGATGCAAGAGGCTTCAAACACGGCATTCAGTGGGCACCCGTTTTGCTATTTGGGCGTCCATACGGTCATTGACGTCTCGACGTAAGCTCGGCCCGGAGCTCGTTCGAGCTGCTCCTATTCCTTGAAAGGGGAAAAATGGACATATCGAGGAAGACTGATTACGCCCTTCGCATGCTCGCGATGCTTGCCGAGGACCCGGAGCGTCTGCTTTCTGTTCGCACTGCCGCCGAAGAGGTCAATGTCCCGTATTCGTTTGCCCGTTCGATCCAGCATGGTTTGGTTCAGGCCGGTATTGTGGAGAGCCTGCGTGGCGTCCATGGCGGCATGCGTCTTAGGGCCAGCCCCGACGATGTCACCATCCGACAGGTCGTCGAGGCCGTTCAGGGCCCCATGGTCATGAACGATTGCACTGCGCCCGATGGCGACTGTGCGCGCATGGGTACGTGCTGCTATCATTCCCTGTGGGCCGGAGCTCAGGCGCTGATGCGCGACTACCTCGATTCCGTTTCGCTGGGCGATATCGTCGCTCGCCGCCAGTTCCCGGCCGTCGATTCCAAGTTCGCCGACCGCGATGCGTTTCCCGAGTACGCCACCTGTGCGTGCGCTTGCCGGGAAGAATAGCGCCGCACAAGGAGTGTAGCCATGATTCAGGACCCCTTTCGTTCGATGATTCGATCGGAAGGGGTCCTGCGTTATCGCGACCTTCCGTGGCGCCGCACGCGCGACCCGTATATCATCTGGCTTTCCGAGGTCATGTTGCAGCAGACGCAGGTGCCGCGTGTGGAGACGCGCATGCCGGCGTGGCTCGATCGCTTTCCGACCGTACAGGCGCTTGCCCAGGCCGCGCCTTCCGATGTTTTGGACGCTTGGCAGGGCATGGGCTACAACCGTCGTGCTCTGGCTCTTCACAGGGCCGCACAGTGCGTTGTTGAGGACTGGGATGGGGAGTTTCCGCGCGAGACGCGCGATCTGGTCGCGCTGCCCGGCATTGGTCCGGCGACGGCGCAGGGAATCCGCTCGTTTGCGTTCGATCTTCCGGGCGTGTATCTGGAGACCAACGTGCGCACGGTCTTTCTGCATCATTTCTTTCCCGACGTGCCGGCTGTTCCCGATCGCGAACTGGTGCCGCTGATTCAGGCCGCCTGTCCGGCGGCTCCCGGCGCGACGGCGGATGAGATCGCTCCCTTTGCCGTGCCGCTCGATGATGCCGACACACCGCGCGCATGGTATTACGCGCTGCTGGATTATGGCGCGTATCTTAAGAAGACGCTGCCCAATCCGTCCAGGCGCTCGGCGAGCTATAGCCGTCAGTCCAAGTTTGAGGGCTCGCGCCGTCAAAAGCGCGCCCATATTGTGCGCATGCTGCTGGCTGCGCGCGATGGGCGGCCGGCGGGCATCACGCTCGCCGAGGCCGTGGCGGGTGTCAACGAAATGGAGGCGGCGGCAGGCCGCGAGCCGGTCGACCGCGATCTTGTCGCAGGCATTTTGGCCGACTTGGAGCGTGAGGGCTTTTGCCGCGTGGAGGGCGACCGCTGGCTAAGCGTGTAGCCTACCCGAATCTGAAGAACAGGATTGTAAGGTTTAAATTTTCGTCATGGGGGCATCCTAAGGGCAAGGCCGCTCAAAGCCTATGGGCGGCATGTGTTGAAGGGAAGTACACCTATGGATTTTGAGAACTCTCAAACCAAGAAGAACCTCGAGACCGCTTTTGCCGGTGAGTCCCAGGCGCACACCAAGTATCGCTATTACGCATCTAAGGCCAAGAAGGATGGCTACGTGCAGATCTCGAATATCTTTGCCGAGACCGCAGGCAACGAGTCCGAGCACGCCAAGCTGTGGTTTAAGTATCTGCACGACGGCGCCGTTCCCGACACCCTGGATAACTTGCGTGATGCCGCTGCGGGCGAGAACTACGAGTGGACCACGATGTACGACGAGTTTGCCAAGACCGCCGAGGAAGAGGGCTTTGCCGAGATCGCCGCGAAGTTCCGCGGTGTTGCTGCCGTCGAGAAGGCTCACGAGGAGCGCTACAACAAGCTCGTCGAGCGCATTGAGTCGGGCGAGGTGTTCGAGCGCGAGGGCGTAAAGGTGTGGAAGTGCCTGAACTGCGGGCACCTGCATGTGGGTGCCGAGGCGCCCGAGGTGTGCCCGGTTTGTAACCACCCGAAGGCGTACTTTGAGGAGCAGGTGGTGAACTACTAGCGCGTGGCGCTAGCTGCTGCGGAGCGCAGGGCGGGGAAATACCTTTCCCTCTCGCTCACGGCTCCGCAGGGTCGCGCGAGGCAAAGGTATTTCCCGCCCCGCGCTCCGGCTTCGGGTCGTTGCGTGCTCGCTACAGAAAAGCTGATAAAAAAGTTTGTGTGCCGCCCCTATTGGGGCGGCACGTTTTTTGTATGGGGGCTGGTTGGGACGGCGCCGTTCATGGGTGGGGTACACTGGGTAGCGACTTTTAGTTTATCTACTACCTGATGGGGTGTTTTTGTATGGGTAAGAAGTCTCGGGCTCGGGTGGCTGCGGCGGGGACTCGCAAGGATCCTGGTCGTCGGGTTCCTGAGGGCAAAAAGGCCGATCGTGCCGAGAAGGACAAGAAGGTCGGCGCGCATGCTCATCCTGAGTGGGCACCTCATTTGAATACGGCGAGCGAAGACCTGACTGCCAAGCTGTTTACGATGGTCGAGGTCATCTTGGGCGTGGTGCCTGTGGTGGTCATCGGTCTGTTCTTGGCCTCTAAGGATGCCGCGAGCGTGGATAAGCTCACCGACGTCTTTTCTCAGGACCCCTCGATGGTGGTCACGTTTATCTCTGCGTGCCTGCAGCCGTTTGTGGCGTACATGCTGTACATGATTTATCGCAAGTACTGCGAGGGCGATGCGGGCTTTGCCGCCGGCAACCTGATCGGCCTCTTGTGCTCCGAGATTTTGCTGCTCAATATTCCCGGTGTCATCGGCATGGGCATCTTGTTGTGGCGTGTTTGGCGCAACGTTGCCCCGCACTTCGAGAGCTGGCTGTTTGAGCGCCGTGTTGCGGGCGTGCTGGTCGACATCGCGGGCTCGCTCGTGATTCTAACCTTGGCGTTTATGTGCGCCACCGCTGCCCGCGGTCTCGCGGGCATGTAGTCTGTCCTCACCGACCACGGAGCGCAGGGCGGGGAAACCTTTCCCTCTCGCTCACGGCGTGGCGGGGTCGCGCGAGGCAAAGGTTTGCCCGCCCAGCGCGCCGGCGGTTGGTGGTCGGG
>CATXML010000183.1 GCA_958372035.1 uncultured Collinsella sp.
ATAACAGCCTATTTGCACCTATATATAGGTCGAGATCGGGCTTCCGTGGCAGATTCGAGCGTGGATTTTCTTCCGTTTGAAATCGAGCGTGGACAATCTCCCACTATTGGCGTGCCCCCAAGGCCAAAGTGGCAGATTATCCACGATCATTCACTAAGCGGGAGATTTTCCACGCTCGTACGTCCGATAATCCACGCTCAGGGGGGGGGCAGCCGAGCTCGACACGGCTTTTGTCTCGATCTGTAACATATAGAGAACATTTTCTCCCCTATCTGTTACAGGTCGAGATATTACGCAGAGACCCCAGCTTACGTCTCAATCTGTAACAGTAAGAACGGTTTTCGGCCTCTTCGTGTTACAGATCGAGATGTTATCGACCATCCCTTGGCATTGTCTCGATCTGTAACTATAAGGAGGGTTTTCAGCCTCTTCGTGTTACAGATCGAGACAAACCTGAAGCTTGGTTGGCGCCAAACACGCCGACTTATCGACATAAATAGAAACGGGCTCGGTCCCACAAGGGAACAGAGCCCGAAACTCTCATGGAGCCAGTGACAGGAATCGAACCTGCAACCCACTGATTACATCGGTGTCCTTATCGTTTATTAACGTTCATCTGCGACTATGCCGACCGTGACCTCGCGTTTTTCTTTCATTTTCCGCCTATAGTCTCACTTGAGACGTCTCCGAAACAGTCAAATTGCACAGTCATTGCACACGTGATTGCACACGGAGGAACAATGGAAGAGAAATACGCTACTTCATCTATATATAAGTACATGAACGACCGCTGGCGCGCACAATTCCCCTACTTCGAGGACGGCGTCTGGCGCAAGAAGACCCAGCTTCTTGAGCATCGAGGCCGCGATAAGGGTCGAAGCCATAAACATCGTGATGCCGCCATGGTGGAAGCCGAGGCAATCCGTGCTCACCTGAATGCAGAAGCGGAAGCCGAGGCGATGAAGCCAGCAGATTCGATATCAGTTGCCGAACTAGTGTCTAGCTATATAACAATGGAGTGCGCCGACATCGCACGCTCCACCGCAACCGGCTATTCAGGCATGCTCCGCCGAAACATCGAACCATCTATTGGCAGCATCCCCCTAGAGGACCTAACTGAAGAAGACGTTCAGGAATGGGTCAACGTAATGGCGAAGAAGCACGCGAGATCAACTGCATGCAATTCCCTTAGGCTGCTGCGGGGCTCATTGAAGTACGGACTGAGGAAAAAGCTCGTATCTGAAAATGTGGCCGCATGGGCAAAGGTTCCTAAGAACGAGGATGCCAACTACGGACGTCCGAATTCACTTACCGGCAGGGAAAGGGCCCGCGTCCTAAACACCCTCAATGCATCCATAGATGTCCCGGCAATTCTAGCTGCGAAAATCGCCCTGTATACAGGACTCCGTCGAGGCGAACTATGCGCCCTGAAGTGGAAATGTGTCGACTTTTCCCATTCCTCAATTCGTGTTGAAGCCGCAATCGGACATACCGACACCGAGTTCTACATCAAAGGCCCTAAAAGCGTCAGCAGCAGACGGACGATTCCGAATTGTCCGGAGGACCTCATGCACGACCTAGCCGCGCGCAAGCGAAACATGGAAGAAGAATGCGCCAGGCTTGGAATTGAATTCAGAGGGGAGCTATTCGTGCTGGGCTTTCCCGACGGCTCGTTCCTCAAGCCGCCCAGGGTCAATGACGCTTGGCGTGCGCTGTCTAAGGCGCTGAACCTTCACGGGGTATTAAATAGGAACACGGTAACCTTCCATGACCTAAGGCACAGCTTCGCAACATACGCTGTCGCCAACGGCATAGACCCAAGAACGCTCGCAAGCCTGATGGGTCACTCCAAAGCCTCCATGACCCTAGATAGATACGCCAGCGCCGACCCCAAAGCAACTGCATCGGCAATGGACGCCCTCGGATGCCTTTATAAGAGCGTCTCATAGTATTCAAAAACCGGATAGGGCCTAACCGAAGGCCGCGATACTGCGTCGCGGCCTTTCCCATGCCTTTCCGTAGTAAGTCATTTCAGTCCATCGGGTCCGTATCGTCCGTCATGACCGCGTTTTTGAATCCGTCGCCCAAGACGCTCCAGACTAGATCTCGAAGAGACGCAGCAGACGGAAAGGAGGTCGAAATGGAAGTTGAGAACAAACGCATCACTCTTGATGCTTTTCGCACGATGCCGGACATCGTCGATCCGATGCCTGTCGCCCACCTGCTCGGTATCAGCGACCGCTCCGTCTACAGGCTCTGCCAGAACGGAACGTTCAAAGCCGTGAAGTGCGGGAAGCTGTGGCGCATCAATCGCGACAGCGTTCTTAGCTACATCGGCGCCAACTGAATGTAGCGAGCGCCGGCTAAGACCAACTGAGCTCGGAGCAAACATGGGCATTAACAAATCCAGCGCCGGACCCATTGAACTAATTGCAGGGTTGATTGATTTCGATGCCGTCCGAATCAAAAACGAGCTCATCGCATATACGCCCTTGCCGGCGGCTAAAGCGCCAAAAGGCTATCCGATTACACACACGGAAGACGAATAGACACCACAGGGGGCCAAACGGCCCCCTGTTTTATGAGGAGACCCTATGGCCGAAACCAAAACCATCAGCGTAAAAATCGATCCCAAGCTCTACACCGCCCTCAAGACGCGGGCGGAGCTCGACAACTCCAACGTCAGCGACGAGATCCGCTCTCTCCTGCGCTCGGCGCTCGCCGCGGAGGAGCTCGACCTCTACGGCAACGAGGTCGCGGGCTTCATCCGCGGCATCGTCGACGCGCGCATGGACGTCGCCGCACTCGACATCGAGCGCAAGCTCGACGCCACCGAGGACCGCATCGCCGCGGTCCTCTCGCGCCCCATGACCGCCGCCATCATGGCCGGCCTCATGTCGGCCGACGTCCTCAAGGCGTCCTACGCCTCGCTCGAGGACGTCCCCGTCGCGGACATCTGGAAGAACTACCTCGCGCAGGCCGGCGAGCTCAGCCGCGCCGGCCTCGGCAGGATCGACGAGGTGAAGCTCCACGCGCGGGAGCGTGCCGATGGCTAGCCCGCCCGTCATCGTCAACCACTCCGTCGTCCGCGCCGGGGCGGTGGCGAGGGCCTCGGCAGCCGGCCTCGCGGCCTACGCGGGCACCCGCCGGGGCGTCGTCATCGAGCTCAGCGAGGCCGACGGGCGGAGGCTCGGCGTGGACGGCCTGGCCGCCTACGCCGCGAACAGGACCGGCTCGACCGGCGGCCTCTGGGGCGCGGACGGCCCGGTCCCCGTGGCGGAGGCCAGGCGCGCCATCGCCCAAAACGGCGGCGCGGTGCTCACCACCGTCGTCACGGTCCCGAACGACATCGCCCCCGGGGCCGGACTCGACCGCCTGGACGCCTGGCAGGCCCTGGTGCGCTCCGAGTGGCCGAGGCTCTTCTCCGAGATGACCGGCGTGCCCGAGAGCCGCGTGGAGTTCTACGCGGCGATGCATATCAACGGCACGAGCCACCACGTCCACATCCTCACGGTCGACCGCTCGGGCGACTGGGACTCCCTGCTGCCAAAGGGGAAGATGGAGGCGGCCAGGCTCGAGATCTCCTCGAAGGCCATGGCACCGCTGCTGCGGGAAGCGTACATCGAGCGCGACCTCGCGAGGAAGGCGGCCCTGGAAGCAGTTGCGCGAATCGACCGCGGAAAG
>CATXML010000184.1 GCA_958372035.1 uncultured Collinsella sp.
TTCAGCTTGGTCAGATCTACGAGGTCTTTATCCATAACATGGAGATGGAGGCCCACGACCGCACCGCTAAGATTCATGAGGATCAGGAAAAGGCCGCCGAGCCCGCCAAGGCCCTGGGCTTTGTCGCCGTTTCGGCTGGCTCTGGTGAGGCTGACATCCTCAAGTCTCTCGGCGTCGATGTGATCGTGTCGGGTGGCCAAACCATGAACCCCTCGACCGCCGATCTACTGGGCGCCGTCGACCAGGTCAACGCGACCTCGGTCATCATCCTGCCCAACAACGGCAACATCCGCATGGCTGCCGAGGCCGCTGCTTCCGCCTGCACCGACAAGAAGGTCGCCGTCGTTCCCACCAAGACCGTCCCGCAGGCCTTCTCCGCACTGTTCGCGGTCCTGCCCGATTCTGAGCTCGAGGACGCCGTTGCCGCCATGGTCGACGCCATCAGCGAGGTCCGCGATGGCGAGGTCACCCGCGCCGTGCGCGACTCCAGCGCCTCCGACGGCTCGCCGATTCACTCCGGTGACGTCATGGGTATCATTGCCGGTTCCATCGACGTGGTCGGCTCCGATGTGAAGCAGGTCACGCTCGACTGCATCAACCGCATGCAGGAGGAAGAGGAGGGCGACGCGCTGACGATTTTGGCCGGCGAGGAGCTGTCCGATGAGGCCTTCCAGGAGATCGTCGACGCCATCGAGGAGGCTCAGCCCGATCTGGAGATCGACGCCCATCGTGGCGAGCAGCCGCTCTATCCCGTGATCTTCTCGATCGAGTAGGCTCTGCCTATGTCCGAGCTGTGCTCCGTGCCGCGCGTCTCGGAGCGTTTTGCCCAGAGCAATGCGCTCGATGAGGATATCGCGCGACTCAAATATGTTTCGGGTAAACGTGAGGAGGCCCTTCGCCGTCTGGGAATTCGGACGGTGGGGGACCTCCTTCTCCATATTCCTCATCGCTACCTGGACTTCACTCGCTCGTGGTCCATCGAGATGGCGCCCATCGGTACCGTGTGTACCATCATCGCCACGGTCGATCGTATTGTGCAAAAGCAGCCCCGTCCGCGTATGCAGGTGACTGAGGTCTCGCTCGTGGACGAGACGGGCGTGCTGCAGGTTGCCTTTTTCCGTCAGCCTTGGATTGCCCAACAGCTTAAGCAGGGCGACCGCCTGGCCGTGATGGGCAAGGTTGAGTTTGCCTACGGTTTTAAGCAGATGGCCTCGCCCCACTTTGAAAAGCTCGAGGACGGGCGCGCCGCCGGCACCATTTTGCCGGTTCACTACGTAAGCGACGGCGTGAGTCAGGCATGGATGCGCCGTATCGTGAGCGGTGCGCTCGAAGTGGCTGCTAATCCGTTCGATCCCATTCCCGCGCCGCTGCGCGCAAAGCGGAAGCTCATGAGCAATGCCCGTGCGCTGCGCTCGATCCACTTTCCCTCGAGCATGGCCGAGCGCGACATCGCACGCCGGCGTCTTGCGTACGAGGAGTGTCTCTGCTTGCAGCTCGCACTGCGTCTGCGCAACGATGGCGGTATGGTCGACGTGGTGCCTTATGCGCATGCCGCGGGCGGGCACCTGGCGATGCTCAAGGAGGCCCTGCCGTTTTCGCTGAGCGACGAGCAGGAGGCCGCGTTCCAAGACATCCTGCACGATATGTGCGATGGCGGGCGCGTGATGAACCGCCTACTGCTGGGCGACGTCGGTACCGGCAAGACGGCCGTCGCCGCTTGCGCGTTGGCAGTTGCGGCCGATAGCGGCACCCAGGCCTGCGTTATGGCGCCTACGGGCGTGCTGGCGCGTCAATATGCCGATAAGACCGGCCCCTTGCTCTCGCAGGCTGGCATGTCCTGGGCGCTCCTGACGGGTGCCACGCCGGCGGCCGAGCGCGAGCAGATCCATGCGCAGCTGGAATCGGGCGAGCTCGACGTGCTCTTTGGTACCCATGCGGTCCTTTCGGATGACGTGGCGTTTAAGCATCTGTCGCTTGTCGTCATCGACGAGCAGCACCGCTTTGGTGTGGGCCAGCGCAATGCCCTGCGTGCCAAGGGCCCGGGCGCCGACCTGCTCGTTATGACGGCCACGCCTATCCCGCGCACGTTGGCGCTCTCGGTCTATGGCGACCTGGATACGAGTATCATCCGCCATCGTCCCGTTCCGGGTGCCGGCGTGATGACGCGCGTCCTCACCGAGTCGAGTCGCGACCTGGCCTATGGCGCCATTCGTGAGGCGCACGAAAAGGGGCAGCAAGCCTACGTGATCTGTCCGCTCGTGGAGCCGAGCGATTCGGCCGATGAGCTCGAAGACGTGCCCGGCATCGCTCGCGACGACGAAGGCCGCGTGTCCGTGCCTGTGCCGTTGCACGACACGGCGACCGAGCTCGACCGACTGCGCCTGGCATTGCCGGGGCTTACCATCGAGCGTCTTCATGGCCGCATGCCGGCGGGGGAGAAGGACCGCGTGATCGATGCCTTTAAGCGCGGCGAGATCGATGTGCTCGTCTCGACCACGGTGGTCGAGGTGGGCGTCGACGTGCCCAACGCCACCGTTATGGTCATCGAGAACGGCGAGCGCTTTGGTTTGGCAGCCTTGCACCAGCTGCGTGGGCGCGTAGGCCGCGGCAGCGTGTCGGGTACGTGCCTGGTCATGACGCACTCCAAGGGCAACGGCGGCGCGTCGGCGGCACAGGAACGCCTCCAGTCGCTCGAGAAGACCCCGGACGGCTTTACGCTCGCCCAGATGGACCTGCGTCTGCGCCACGAGGGCGAGATTCTTGGCTACCGTCAGCATGGCGGCGTGACCTTGCACTTTGTTGACCTCGATGCCGACGAGGAATTGATCGAGTGGGCCCATTTGGACGCGGTCGAGCTCTTGCGGTATGCTTGCAACCTTGACTCCGTGGCGACGCGCCCCTTGCGCGATGCGGTCGCCATGCGGTATCGACACATCTTTAAGGAGGTCAGCGGAGGATGAGAATCATCGGCGGCGAATGGCGCGGTCGTAAGATCGAGGAGCCCCGTGGTCGCGATGTCACCCGCCCCACGACCGATCGCGTGCGCGAGGCGTGCGCATCTATGGTCATGTCGGCATTCGATTTCGATTTGGACGAGGTTCGTGTGCTGGACGCCTTTGGCGGCTCCGGTGCCTTGGGCATTGAGATGCTTTCGCGTGGTGCCCGCTCGCTCACCACGTTCGAGATCGATCGCAACGCTGCTCGTCTGATTACCAAGAATATCGAGTCGCTGTGCCGCGACCGTGCGCGTTGGCGTGTGGTGGGCGGCGACGTGCTGGCAAGCGCTTCGCGCGGCCGCGTGCCGGGCGGTCCCTTTGACCTGGTCCTGCTCGACCCGCCCTATGCTTATGGCGCCGAGCCGGTCGAGGAGCTGCTGCAAAACCTAGCGCAGCAAGGCTTGCTGGTACCGGGTGCCTATGCGCTCTTCGAGCACGCTGCCGCCGATGCGGGTGCGCATCCGGCAGGTTTTGAGACCGTGCGCGAGAAGCGCTACGGAATAACCTCGGTCGACCTGCTTCGTTGGGTTGGTAACGGCGAGGATGATGGCAACGATAGCGACGCACCCACGGAGGATGCCGATGAGTGACACCATTAACCGCGTAATCGTCCCGGGCACCTTCGATCCCATCACGTTTGGCCACATCGACGTGATTCGCCGTGCCCG
>CATXML010000185.1 GCA_958372035.1 uncultured Collinsella sp.
AACCGCCTTGCCGGCAAGCTCGACGGTCTGCGCTATCTCAACAGCGATGCGACCATGATGTATGTCACCGGCGGCGAGGTTACCGCCGACGACCTGCAGAGCGATAGTCCGTATAACACCTATAAGCATGAAGGCCTGCCGCCCACGCCCATCTGCTCTCCGTCGCTCGAGGCGCTCAAGGCTACCCTTGAGCCGACCGACTCTGATGACCTGTATTTCTACATTACACAGGACGAGGAGTATTTCTCGAAGACCTACGAAGAGCACCAACAGTCTTGGAATTGATCATGAGGATTTTTAGCCCCAAACGATATGTTGCCTCAGTTGACCGCATCGACCTCGATACCCTCTGGGCCGACGGCAAGCGCGCCATTCTACTCGACCGCGATAACACTCTGGTGCCGCGCGATACCGAGCAGGTTCCCGCTGCGGTTTCAGCTTGGCTCGAAGCCGCCCATGCCAAGGGCTTTAAACTGTGTATGGTGTCCAATAACTGGCATCGCGACCAGGTCATGGCATCGGCGCGCGAGCTGGGGCTCGAGGCTATCAGCCACGCCATGAAGCCTGCCCCGTTTGCCCTGAAGGCGGGTCTTAAGCGTCTGGGCGCCACGGCCGACGAGGCCGTGCTGATCGGTGACCAGCTTTACACGGACGTGTGGAGCGGTAACTTTGCCGGCGTCGATACCATCTTGGTAAAGCCGCAGGCGACGCAGGACCTGTGGTACACGCAGATCTTCCGTATCTTTGAGCGCCGGGCCCTGCGCGACCTTCCCTGCGAGGAATAGGTTTCGCCATGTCTCAGCACATCAAACACGGCTGCGACCATATCTTCTTTATCGGCTTTTTGGGCGCGGGCAAGTCGACGCTTGCGCGCAACGTGGGCACTATGTTCAAGCGGCGTTTTATCGATACCGATCGTTTGGTTGTGCGTCGATGCGGCAAGTCGGTGACCGAGATATTTGAGACCGAGGGTGAGGATCGTTTTCGCGAGCTCGAGACCTCGGCACTCCGTTCGCTTCAAAGCGAGCGCAGCCTGCTGGTATCGTGCGGGGGTGGCATCGTCGAGACGCCGGTGAACATTGAGCTGATGCACGAGATGGGTACCTGTGTGTACCTCGAAGGTGACTTTGAGGACTCGTTGCGCCAGATTCGCCGCTCCGATACCCGGCCCGATTTCCGCTCGCCCGAGCACGCTGCGCGCCTGTTTGAGCATCGCCGTCCGCTGTATCGTCAGGCCGCCGATATTACCCTTGATATTCGCAACAAGTCCTTCGAGGACGTTTCCTACCTTTGTGCCGAGATGCTTTTGGAGCGTGGACTGCTATGATTCGCCGTCAACTTATCAATTTCCAAAACCGCAGTGTCGATGTCCGCGTCGGATTGGGCGCGTTCGAGGAGCTGCCGCGCATGTTTGCCTCGGCTGTGGGCAAGCCTAAGCGCGCGATGGTGGTTTGGAACGACGCTACATCCGAGCGTTTTGGCGAGGTTGTCGAGCATGCGCTGGTCGACGCCGGTTTTGTCGTGTCGATGCTCGTCCTCGAGGTTTCACCTGCCGGTGCTACGCTGGCTGATGCCGATACCGTCTTTGGCGCCCTGTCGGCTAACGGCATCACCTGCGACGATCTCGTTGTCGCTGTCGGCGACACAGCGACCTGCTCGGTCGTTTGCTGGTGTGCCAATCAGTGGTGCGGTCGCACCGAGTGCGCCTTGCTGCCGACGACGTTCGACGCCATGCTTACGGTCGCGACGACCATGAAGCCGCTTGTCGCCTCGTCGGCGAATGCGCTTCCCGCTATCGCGTTCCGTCCCGAGCCGGGCTTGGTCGTGTGTGACCTCGACCTTGTACGCGAGGCGGACCCCGAGGACCTCAAGCTCGGCTATGCGGTACTTGTTGGCACCATGCTTTCGAGTAGTAAGTCCCGCTGGAATCAGTTTATTGAGACCGTTCCCGAGATTCTCGCGGGCGAGGAGGTCGCGCTCGTCAATGCCGTTCAGTGGTCTCAGACTGCCCGCAAGGACGTACTGATGGCCACGAACCCGAGCGCCCGCCATGCGCTCGATTTTGGCAAGACGGGGGAGCGTACCCTGCGCGCCTGCTTGGGCGATGCCGCTTCGCAGGTGCCTGCCTACCAGCTGTTGTCCGAGGGCATGCGCTTTGAGGCGCGCCTAGCACATGATGCCTGCGACTTCGATATCGATTACGTCTTTGAGGTCGATGACTGCTTGGAGGACTTTGGTATCGAGGAACTTGCCTTCGATCTGGAGCCTGCCGCATATATCGAGGAGTTCCGTAGGCAGCAGTTCGCGCGCTCAAACCGCAGCATGCTGCCGCTGCCCGCGGCACTCGGCGCCATTCGCCTAACGAACGTTGAGGACGAGGTTCTTGAGCGCCATGCTCACGCTTACTTGGCTTCTCGCAAAGAACTTCTCTAAGATTTATTGACTTCCATCGTCTTTCGTATCATGTTGAGGGGCGGGTTTCCAATCGGTTGCGAATCGCGCGCGATTTCGTCGTTCGGTTGAGACCCGTCCCGTCTTTATGGAGACAACAAGAAAGGAATCTGCATGTCTGAGTTTGCTGCCGGTCCTGTCGGTCGTATCGAGCGTGTCCGTGCCCTGATGGCTGAGCGCGGCTACGACGCTATCGTGGTTCGTGACGAGGCCAATCTTCGTTGGCTTACGGGCGTGAAGGGCGTCTTCGATTACACCTTCGAGTTCCCGCATGCGGCGTTTATTACGGCTGACCAGTGCCTGTTCCATACCGACTCGCGCTACCTCAACAGCTTTGAGGAGAACACGCCCGCCGGCAGCCCCTGGGTTTACGACATGGACGAGGGCACCATCCCCGGTTGGGTCGCCGGCAAGATCGCGGCCAACAAGTGCCGCGTCTGCGCTGTCGAGGACGACATGCAGATCAACTTCTACCAGGGAATTCAGCGTGGTCTGGAGGATCGTTCCGTCGCCTGCATGCTGCCGCTGATGCATGACGACATTCGCAAGATGCGCGCCATCAAGGACGCCGAGGAGATCGAGCTCATGCGCCATGCGCAGTCGATTACCGACGCCGCCTTCCAGCACATGCTCGGCTTTATTAAGCCCGGTATGACCGAGAAGCAGGTCCGCAACGAGCTCGAGAACTTTATGTTCGCCAACGGCGCCGACAGCCTGGCCTTTGGCTCCATCGTCGCGAGCGGTCCCAACACCGCCAACCCGCATGCCGTCCCGAGTGATCGCGTGATCGAGAAGGGCGACTTCGTCCTCATGGATTACGGCGCGGGCTACTGCGACTACCGCTCCGACATGACGCGTACCGTCGTGATGGGTGAGCCCACTCAGGAGCAGCTCGACCTGTACGCGCTCGTGCGCCGCACCCATGAGGAGTGCGTCGCCGCTATCCATCCGGGCGTCGAGGGCAACGACATTTTCAAGCTTTCCAAGAAGATCATCGGCGATGCCGGCTATGGCGATTACTACAACCATGGTCTGGGCCACGGCGTGGGCATCGACATCCACGAGCTGCCTAACTTCAACCGCAGCAAGAATATCATCGAGGTCGGCTCGGTTATCACCATGGAGCCCGGCGTCTACCTGCCCGGCGTGGGCGGCGTGCGCCTGGAGGACTATGGCGTGGTCACCGAGAACGGCTACGAGCCCTTCA
>CATXML010000186.1 GCA_958372035.1 uncultured Collinsella sp.
GCGCCAGGATAAAGAAGGTCTGATACATCATGACGAAGGTCATGATGAGCGAAGCGGCACACGCCTGCATCTCGACCTCGGTAGCTAAGAAGCCGTGGGAAAGACCGCCAACAATGAGGAACGTCGCATTGGCAAGCATCGAAATCAGCGATAGCAGCATACCCGGTGCGATTGTCATGAACATGTCGTAGGCAGCGAAGCGATGATAGCGGAAGGTTGACTTGACCAGATGCTTACCGTAGGTAAAGAAGACCTGGTAGAAGCCCTTGGTCCAACGCATACGCTGCTTCCAGGACGCCTTAAACGTCACGGGCTGCTCGTCAAAGAACTCCGCCGGCGCATAGCCAATACGAATGCCGTGAATAGCGCAGAACGTGGTGAACTGAATATCCTCGGTCAGCGTATGGAACTGCCAGCCGTGCATGCCCTCAATAACGCTAGCCGAGATAAGGTAGCCCGAACCCGATACGGCGCAGGACGTCTTGCAGATGTTGCGCGCGTTGTTGAGGAAACGCGCCTCGCGCAGATACCAAGTGGCATTCGCTGCCGAGATCCACGAGCTTCCGAAGTTCTTGGAGTTACGATAGCTCGTGACCACATGGAAGCCCTGGTCAAAGGCATCATTCATCTTGGACACATAATCGCGGGCGATAACATTATCGGCATCGAAGATAAAGTAACCTTCAAAGGTGTCGGGATACTCGTTAAGGATACGGTCGAAACCAAAGTCCATGACCCAACTCTTGCCTTTACGGGCCAGATCATTGCGCTCGTACACAATGGCGCCCGCCTCGCGCGCGAGCTGCGCGGTGTTATCGGTGCAGGCATCGGCGACCACGAAGACCTCGATGAGCTCGGACGGATAATCCTGGTCCTTAATGGAGCGAACGAGGTTGGCGATCACGGCCTCCTCGTTATGCGCCGCGATAAAGAAGGCATACCGGTGGAGTTTTTTGGCCTTGGGAGGCGCGACCTCGCCGCGGAGAGCACCGATGACAAAGAAGACCACCTGGTACAAGAAGCAGACCGTGAGCAGCGTGACGACGATCTGGTTGAAGATCACGATGGGTGTGTTGGTTTGTAAAAAGGCGAGCATGCAGGCTCCCAGGAACGTGTTACGTAAACAACCGTATATCTTACCGCAGGCTTACCGAGTTCAAGAAACCACCTAATACTGGCTAGGCTTCGAGCAGGCCGAGCTGCGGTACGATTTCGTCGCCGGCAGCAGTGCGACCAAGCGAACGCGGGGCTAAGTCGTCGAGGACGGCGGCGAGATCCCACGGCAGCTCGTCGCGGCACTCAATGCGCTCTCCCGTCACGGGATGATCGAACGCCACGCGCCAGGAATGGAGGAATTGCCTGGTCAGACCCTGATCGGCACGCGCATCGCACTTACCGTAGAGCGGATCGCCCACGCAGGCGTGGTTGATATGGCGCATGTGCACGCGAATCTGATGCGTGCGACCGGTAAACAGGTGACACTCAACGAGTGTGTAGCCGTCATCAAAGCGCGTGGAATCAAAGCGCTCAAGGACCTTAAAGGTCGTGATGGCCTGGCGCGCAAAAGGATCATCGGAAACCGCCATCTTGACACGGTCACGTGTAGAACGGGCAATGCCGGTGTTAACGGTGCCCTCATCCATGGCGATATGACCGTGAACGAGCGTAATGTAGCGGCGGTCGAGCGTGCGCGTACGGATAAGATTTTGGAGCGCGCGCTGGGTGTCGTCGTCCTTTGCCGCAAGCATAAGACCCGAGGTATCGCGATCCAAACGATGTACGATACCGGGGCGGTCCTCGCCCTGCACGGTGCCCAGATGGTCGATGCCGCAGTGGTAGACCAGGGCGTTCGCAAGCGTACCGCTCTCGTGGCCGTGAGCAGGATGGCACACCAGGCCGCGCTGCTTGGAGAGCACGATGAGGTAGTCGTCCTCATAGCGAATGTCGAGCGGGATGGCCTCGGGAATCACGTCGGTGGGATCGTGCGGCTCGGGCAAATCAACCGAAATACGGTCACCGGCTCGCACGGCGTACTTTTTGGACAGGCAGGTCTCGCCATTGACCACTACGGCCCCACCCTCAATCAGATGTGCGCAGGCAGAGCGCGTAGGGCAGCCGTCATTGGCGCCCAGATAGGCGTCAAGACGCTGACCAGCGGCATCGTCGGCAACAAGGATATGGATGTCGGCCATTAGCGCTCAGTCCTTTCGCGAATCTTGCGGGCACGCTCCCCACGTTGTTTAGCCTTGCGCTTGGCGCGGGCCTCGTCACGGGCGTTAAGCTCGGCGGTCGCATCGACCTCACGAGCCGCGGGGCTCAAGAACATGTAACCGAAGAGCGCCAGCACCACACCGACCGTAATGCCGATATCGGCCACATTGAAGACGGGGAAGTCGATGAAGGTGGTGGCAATAAAATCGGTCACGAAGCCAAAGGCCAAACGATCGATAGCGTTGCCGATAGCACCGCCCGCAACCATCGCCATGCCCACAACCTCAAGATGGGCGAGCTGAGGTGCACGAACGAGGTACACGGCAATAGCGATAATGACCGCCAACGCCAGCACGGCAAACGCGATGCCATGCCCCTCGCCCATGCTAAAGGCAGCACCGATATTGCGGACAAACATAAAGTCGATAACACCGGGGATGACGGTCACATGCAAGGCGTCGCCCACGGCACGAACCGCGAGCTTAGTAAGCTGGTCAACAAGCAGCACAACCAGCGCCACCCCACCAGCAACACCCAACCGCCAACGCAAAGGCGGCGTCATATCCGCACCACGACCCAAAGAAATCCCCTACCCTCAGATAATCAAATTCCATTTAACGCAGATAACCATCTTATATTGCCACACGCAGAGCGCACGACACATTCGCTAACGTCAGATAAATAACCAGCATAAAAGAAAGCGGCATTCCGGATAACGGAATGTCGCTTTTCTTCAGCGGAGCAAATGGGCCGAAGGCGCCTAAATTCTCCCTATAACTAAAATGCCGAGTTACCGTGCCTTAAAGGGCATTCGCGCAGCGCTTGCAAATGTGAGCGTGGCCGTTGTACTCGCCGACGGTGGTGCGGTAGTTCCAGCAACGGTCGCAGCACTCGCCCTCGGCTGCATCGATGGCAACAGAAAGCTCCTCGCCCTGGGTAAGCTCAACATCGGAGACGATGTAGAACTCGGCCAGGTCGACGGCCTTGTCGCCGGTCAGCAGCGCATACATTTCGGCAGGAACGACCGCCTTGACGCGGACCTGCTGGCTCTTGGTGAAGGTGCCGGCGGAGCGGGCATCCTCAAGGGCCTTGGTCACGACGCTACGGAGCTCGAGCGAAGCCTCGAGCACGCCCTCAAACTCGTTGGCCTCGTCGACCGTGATGGGCGACTTGTACCAATCGAGCAGCGCGGCGTACTTCTGGTGATCGACGCAGCCGGCGGGCGCATAGGCCATGGCCTCGTCGACCGTATAGGACAAGATCGGCTGCAGGTCGCGCATGAGCATCGAGAAGAGCTCGGCGAGCACGGTCTGGGCGCTGCGACGCTCGAGCGAGCCGGGCTTCTCACAGTACAGACGGTCCTTCAGGGCGTCGAGGTTCACGTTGGAAAGCTCGGTAACCACGAAGTCGTAAAGCGCACGGTAAGCGCGCGGGAACT
>CATXML010000187.1 GCA_958372035.1 uncultured Collinsella sp.
GGCATCGGCGATGCCGTCAATCATGTCCACGGCACCGCCCGACAAGTGAAACAGCACCACGCCGATGCATCCGTAACGGCCCAACTTGAGCGAACGCGCGGCAAAGTTGGTTCGAAACCCGAGCGCCTCCATGGCCGAATGGACCTTATCGCGTGTCGACTCGCGCACGCTATCGGGCTCGTTGATCACGCGCGACACCGTCTTGAGAGAAACGCCCGCGGCAATCGCCACATCGTTCATCGAGACGTTTTTCTTGTCCATCGTTGCCACTGCTTCTCCACTCGGTTCTCTATCGCTTGTTTTTTGTGTTCTAGCATACACTACCTGCCCGACTGACAAATCAGCCGTTTATCGGACAATATCGACCGTTCACCCGTAAATCCTTGTTGCTCTTCCAAAAATGTCTTACGTTGTCATTAACGAAATGACAACGTTGTCATTTCGCAATGCCTTCCTTAAGCAGGAAGGTTTCCGGGCAGTCCTGACCATCCATCGACGACCAGTTCCATCCACATGCATCGCGCATCAAGCAGCAAAGGAGCTCTATGGACGCCATCGTAAAGATGCTCGAAAAGCATCAACCGTTCTTTGAGAAGATCTCGAGGAACATCTACCTCCAGGCCATCAAGGACGGATTCCTTGGGTGCATGCCCATTGTCCTCACCTCTTCGATCTTCCTGCTGATCGCCACGCTTCCCGGCGTGGTCGGCATCACGCTGCCCCAGCCGCTCCTCGACTGGTGCAACAAGCTGTACAATTTCACCATGGGCGTCATGGGCATCATGGTTGCCGGCACCACCGCCAAGAACTTCACGGCATCCATGAACCGTCGCATGCCCGCCGGCAAAGTGCTCAACGACGGTTCCACCATGGTGGCCGCCCAATGCAGTATGCTGCTGCTCGCAGTCACGCAGTTCACCACCAAGCTCGACGGCTCCGAGCTTTCGGTCTTCGATTGCACCAGCATGGGTACGCGCGGTCTGTTCTCGGCCTATATCGCCGCGTTCATTACCGTGTGGGTCTATAAGTTCTGCGTCTCGCGCGATCTGACCATCAAGCTGCCCAAGGAGGTCCCGGGCGCCATCGCTCAGAACTTCCGCGACATCATCCCCTTTGGCGGCGCCGTCATCATCTGCGGCATCATCGATGTCATCGTGCGCAACCTCATGGGCGTTCCGTTCTCCGAGCTGCTTATCAAACTGCTCTCCCCGCTCTTTACCGCTGCAGAAACCTATCCTGGCCTTATCCTTATCCAGGCAGCCACCGCGTTCTTCTGGTTCATCGGTGTCCACGGCCCCTCGATCGTCCAGCCGGGCATCGACCCCATCCGTCTTGCCAACCAGGCCGAGAACCTGCAGGTTCTGCTGGCAGGCGGCCACCCCGCCCACTCCCTCACCTTTAACATGTCGCTCGTGGGTGAGTTCGGAGGCACCGGCGCCACGTTCATCGTGCCGCTTCTGCTGATTCTCTTTATGAAGTCCAAGCAGCTCAAGGCCGTCGGTAAGGCCTCGATTGTTCCTGTTGCCTTCGCCGTCAACGAACCGCTGCTCTTTGGCGCGCCGATGATCCTTAACCCCTACATGCTCATCCCCTTTGTTGCCGCCGGCTGCGTCAACGTGAGTGTTGCCAAGTTCTTTATCGATAACGTGGGCATGAACGGCTTCTCCTTCGTGGTGCCTTGGGCTACCCCTGCCCCCATCGGCATCTTCATCACCACGAACTTCCAGCTTATCGCCCTGGTATTTGTCGCGATTATCATCTTGCTGGACGTCATCATCTACCTGCCGTTCTTGAAGGCATACGATAAGCTGCTCTGCGACCAGGAGGCCGAGCGCGCCGCCGAGCTGGGTCTTGAGTCCAACGATGCCGCCGCCATCGCCGTCAACGCCTCTGCGCCCGCTGTCGAGCAGGCTACCGCTTCCGTCGAGACGACTGTTGCCGCCGCTGACAGCAAGCCTGTCGCCAATCAGCCCGAGCCCGAGCCCGCTGCCGATGCATCCGCCAAGAAGGATGTCAATGGCCTGAAGGTCCTCGTCCTGTGCGCCGGCGCCGGCACCTCTGCCATGCTTGCCAACGCCATCAAGGAAGGTGCCGCGCAGACCGGAGAGAACATCGCTTCCTCTGCCGGAGCTTATGGCCAGCACACTGCCATCATGGATCAGTACGACGTTATCGTGCTTGCCCCGCAGGTTCGTAGCTACTACAACGACATGAAGGCCGACACCGATCGTCTGGGCATCAAGCTGCTCGCCCCGCGCGGTAAGGAATATATCGACCTTACCCGCGACCCCGCTGGCGCCATCAAGTGGCTCCGCGAGAACCTCGACTAGGTTCCTCCCTCTGTTGGTGCCCGGATCCCCAGTTCGGGCACCTCTCCCTATTCGAATCCCACAGAAAGGATGACTCATGACCAACCCCATGCAGTTCCCCGACGGCTTTGTGTTTGGCGGCGCCACCGCTGCTTACCAGGTTGAGGGCGAGACCCGCACGCACGGCAAGGGCAAAGTGCCCTGGGACGATTTCCTGGCTGCCCAGGGTCGCTTCTCCCCCGACCCCGCAAGCGATTTCTACAACAAGTATCCGGTCGATATCGACTTGTGCCAGCGCTTCGGCATCAACGGTATTCGCGTCTCCATCGCTTGGAGCCGTATCTTCCCCAGTGGCACCGGCGAGATTAACCCCGAGGGCGTCGCTTTCTATCACGAGCTTTTCGCCACCTGCAACAAAGCTGGCGTTATCCCCTATGTCACGCTCGATCACTTCGATACGCCCGAGGCCTTTTACCAGAACGGCGGCGAGGGCTTCCTGACGCGCACGACGATCGACGCCTTTGTCGAGTACGCCAAGTTCTGCTTTGCCGAGTTCGCCGAGATCAAGCACTGGTTCACGTTTAACGAGATTCCCGCAACCGCCGAGGGCAGCTTTATCGTCGGCAACTGGCCGCACGGCGAGAAGTACCGCCTGGACAAGGCCTTCCAGCTCATGCACAACATGATGGTGGCCCACGCCAAGGCCGTCGTCGCCTTCCATGAGGGCGGCTTTGAGGGCGAGATCGGCATTGTCCAGAACCTGGAGCCCAAGTATCCCCTCGATCCCAACAGCGCTGCCGACTGCGAGGCCGCCCGCATGGCCGATGTCATCAACAACCGCTGGGTACTCGACGCCACCTTCCGCGGCCACTATGCAGCTGATACCTTGGAGGCTGCGACCAAGCTGGCCCATATCGCCGGCGGCGAGCTCGACATCCGCGACGAGGACATCGCCGCGCTGACCGCCGCGCTCCCCTACAACGATTGCCTGGGCGTCAACACCTACAAGTGCCAGTTCCTGCGTGCCGCCGAGGGCGAAAACGACATCAACCACAATGGCACCGGCGACAAGGGTTCCTCGCGCTGGTTCCTCAAGGGCGTGGGCGAGTCATGCGTGCGCGAAGGCGTACCCACCACCGATTGGGACTGGATTATCTATCCCGAGGGCCTGTACGATCTGCTGCTGCGAATTAAGAACGATTACCCCAACTACAAGAAGATCTACATCACCGAGAACGGCATGGGCTATAAGGACGACTTCGAGGATGGCTTTATCGACGACGCCCCTCGTATCGACTACATGCGTCAGCATCTCGCGTGGA
>CATXML010000188.1 GCA_958372035.1 uncultured Collinsella sp.
GCGGGATCCTGAGGATGCATACCCTGGCCGGCGACGAGCTCCTGCGTGCGCAGCTGATAGGCGCGTCCGTCGTCGTACTCGATCTTGACGCCGTCGCCATGCGCGCTCACGGGAGCATCGGGCGCAGGCTTGCCGGCCTCGATGCCAAGCATGGCATCGCGCAGCAGGAAGGCGGCACCGCGCACGGCCTCGCCGGTCACGACCGTCTGACGCGAGCCAGACGTGGTGCCGGAGTCGGGAGCGTTCTCGGTAGAGCACTCGCCGTTGGCGATGCAGCTCAGCGGCAGACCGCACGCCTCGGCAACGTCCTGCAAAAAGACGGTGTTGCAGCCCTGGCCGATGTCGGACGTGGCGGCGTAGACCACAGCCACGCCGTCCTCGATGCGAATCTTGCAGCGGCCGGCATCGGGCAGGCCCACGCCCACGCCAGCATTCTTCATGGCGCAGGCGATACCGGCGTGTCCGGGATGCGCATAGTAGGCATCCTTGACCTCGAGCAGCGTCTCCTTAAGCGCCGTGGAGCAATCGGCAATCTGGCCGTTGGGCAAAACCTCGCCCGGCTCGATGGCGTTACGGTAGCGGATCTCCCACGGATCCAGGCCGACCTTCTCTGCCAGCAAGTCGATCAGGCTCTCGAGCGCAAACTCGGACTGGCACACGCCAAAGCCGCGGTACGCGCCGGCGGGCGGGTTGTTGGTGTAGTAGCCAAAACCGCGAATGTCGGTGTTCTGGTACTTGTAGGGGCCAACGGCATGCGTGCAGGCGCGCTCGAGCACCGGGCCGCACAGCGACGCGTAGGCGCCGGTGTCAAAGTTGATCTCGCAGTCCAGGCCGGTAAAGTTGCCCTCGGCGTCGCAGCCCAGCGTAAAGGTGCCGTCCATGGCATGACGCTTGGGATGGAACGCAAGCGACTCAGCTCGCGTGAGCTTGCACTTCACAGGACGCTGGAACTTATATGCGGCGAGCGCGGCCAGATGTTGGATGGACACGTCCTCCTTGCCGCCAAAGCCACCACCCACGAGCATGGTCTCGACGACCACGCGCTCGGGCTCGTTGTCCCAGCCAAACATATGGGCACACTCTTTGCGCGTGTCGTAGGCGCCCTGGTCGGTCGACTGCACCTTGACGCCGTTCTTGTACGGGAAGGCAACGGCGCACTCGGGCTCCAAGAAGGCATGCTCGGTAAAGGGCGTGGTAAAGCGCTGCGTCACGGTGAACGCGCTCTCCGCCAGCGCCTTGGCGGCGTCGCCGCGCGTTACGTGACGGCTCTGGCACACGTTGTCCTTGAGCTCCACCGTGTTGCCAAAGGCAAAGAAGCTGTCGTGCAGACGCGGGGCGTCGGCAGCCCTGGCCTCGACAATGTTGCGCACGGGCTCCAGCGGCTCGTAATCGATCTTTACGAGCTTCTTGGCCTTCTCGAGCGTCGCCTCGTCCTCGGCAACCACCAGCACAATGGCATCGCCCACGCAGCGGGTGATATCGCCCTGGGCGATCATGACGTCCCAATCCTGGATAAGGTGGCCGACCTGGTTGACCGGCACATCCTCGGCGCGCAGGATGCCCACCACACCGGGCAGGGCCTCGGCCTTGGAGGTGTCGATGGAAAGCACACGGGCGCGCGGATACTTGGAGCGCACGGCGCTGGCATAGGTCAGGCCCGGCTGATCGAGCTCGTCGATGTCATCGGGGTACTTGCCCTCGCCGAGCACCTTCTTGCGCACGTCGATACGGAAGGCGCGCTTGCCCACGCCGTAGTCGTCGCCGCGCTCCAGGTCCTCGTCGATCTGCTTTTCGCCGCGGAGTACCGCAGCGGCCAGCGAAATGCCCTCAATAATCTTCTTGTAGCCGGTGCAGCGGCAGACGTTGCCGCGGATGGCGTACTTGATCTGCTCCTCGGTGGGCTCGGGGTCCTCGGCGATCAGCGCCGCGCCTGCCATGACCATACCGGGGATGCAAAAACCGCACTGCACGGCGCCCACGGCGCCAAAGGCGTACACAAAGGCCTCGCGCACGTCCTCGGGCAGGCCCTCGACAGTCACGATGTTGCGGCCGGCGGCAAGGGCGGTGGTCAGCACGCAGGCCTTGACGGCCGCACCGTCCACATGAATGGTGCAGGTGCCGCAAGCACCCTCGGAGCAGCCGTCCTTGGCGGAATGGATGTGCAGGTCGTCGCGCAGGTAGCGCAGCAGCGGTTTGTTTTGGGTCGTCGTGTGCTCGACGCCGTTAACGGTAAAAGTGAATTCCTGTGCCATGGTGATTCCCTTCTACACGCCGGCGGCGATGCCGGTGCGGTCGTGGATGGCGCCATGCGGGCAAACGACGGCGCACATGCCGCACGACAGGCAGTCCGCGCCGTCGATATGGGCGCAGTTGTCCTCGATACGGATAGCGCCGGCGGGGCACTTTTTAGCGCACATGCCGCAACCGATGCAGCTGGTGTCGCAGATCTTGCGGGCGATGGCGCCCTTATCGGTGTTGTTGCAGCGCACCAGGATGTTCTGGTAGCCGGGAACAAAGGCAATCACGCGCTGCGGGCACGCCATGCCGCACAGGCCGCAGCCCGTGCACTTGGAGCGATCCACGCGGGCGATGCCATCGGCCAGCGCAATGGCGCCGTGGGGGCAGGCCGTGACACAGGCGCCGCAGCCAATGCAGCCTTCGCTGCAGTGGGCGTCGCCGCCTACGGAAGCACAGCCGCTTCCGCAGGCAACGTAGGCCACGTTATGTTGAATGGATTTGGCCATAAGAGACTCGCCTATTTCTTAAAGAGATACGGATAGCTGTCGCGCACGGCCTTGATGGTCAGGCGGACGGCCTCGGGCAGACCGGTGTTGACGGCATCGACCGAGACGGTGCGGACCGTGCCGGCGACGCGAACCTTAAAGTGGTCCTCGTCCACGGCCAGGAAGCCCTCGTTCTCGGAGTTCTCCATGTCCTGATCGCTCCAGAACAGGGTGAGCTTGTCCTTGTAGGGACGACCCTCCTGGTAGGGGCAGAACACGGCGCAGTTGCCGCACTCGTTGCACATGCCGTCGACATGGACGACCTGATGCTTGGCCAGGCCCGGCACCTTAATTGCCACGTTGGCGCGGTTGGGGCACACGTCGCAGCAGACCTCGCACACCGAGCCGCAGCCCAGGCAGCGAGTCTTGGTGCAGTTGCGTTTGTCACGGCACAGCGACCCCTTGCGCTCGTAGCAGGCGTCCTCGCGACCGGCCCGCTCGTTGCAGTCGGCGTACTTGTTAAAGTCCACGCCAGCGATGGCACGGGCGACCTCGGCGGCATCGGCGATAGCCTCGACCACGGTGGCCGGACCACGACGGCAGTCACCTGCAGCCCAGACGCCCTCGACGCCGGTGGAGGTGGCGGCAAGGCGGCCGCGACGGTCGTGCTCGACGCCCGCGGCGTCGTACAGGCTGGCATCGATGCCCTCGCCCACGGCGCAAATCACCGTGGTGGCAGGAAGCTCGACGATCTCGCCCGTGGCGACGGGGCTGCGACGGCCGCTTGCATCCGGCTCGCCAAGTTCCATGACGTCGCAGGTCAGCACGGCGCCGTTGAGCGCCTTG
Source organism: uncultured Collinsella sp. (assembly GCA_958372035.1). Classification (GTDB taxonomy): domain Bacteria; phylum Actinomycetota; class Coriobacteriia; order Coriobacteriales; family Coriobacteriaceae; genus Collinsella. Next base: position 3,570 of record CATXML010000188.1, read on the forward strand.
GGCGCCAGCAGCTCGCAGAACTCAACGCCGTCGGCAAGAGCAAGATCGAGCTCTT
>CATXML010000189.1 GCA_958372035.1 uncultured Collinsella sp.
GGAGCTCGCTTCCAAGCGTAAGACCTATGTAAAGCTCAAGTCCGAGATGACCAAGCTCTACGCCCAACGCAAGGACCTGGACATTGAGCTCGACGATCTCAACACCACCGAGATTCAGACCAACAACGCCATCGAGGCCGCCAAGAAGCGCCACGTCGACGGCTCTGACTATCGCGAGGTTCAGGACCTGGAGAACGAGCTCGCCACCCTGGCCAAGCGTCTGGACAAGATCGAGCACACCCGCAAGGACGTCGTAGTCGCCCACAAGGAGGCGCTCGACCGCGAGGCCCGTGCGCAGGCCATCATCGCCAAGTTCGAGGAGGGCGTGAAGGCCGATACCAAGGCCGCCCGCGCCAAGGCCACCGACCTCCAGGCTCAGATTGATGCCGCCACCAAGGAGCGCACCGCGCTTGCCGCCACGCTGCCGACCGACGTACTCACCGATTACGAGCGTCTGCTCAAGCAGTTCCGCGGCCTGGCAGTCGAGACCATCCAGGGCAACATCCCCACGGTCTGCCACACCGCGCTGCAGGCGTCGTCCATGAGCGACCTCAACCACGACGGTAGTGAGATTACGCATTGCCCGTACTGCCACCGCCTGCTGGTGCTTCCCAACAAGGAAGCCTAAATGATGACGGCGGCATCCAACAATACAATGCAACTTGAGGGAAAAACGATCCTGCTGGGCATTACCGGCGGGATCGCCGCCTATAAGTCGTGCAATATCGTGCGCCTGCTGCAAAAGCGCGGCGCGCGCGTCAAGGTCGTTATGAGCGAGCATGCCACGGAGTTTGTGGGCCCGCTCACCTTCCGTGCGCTCACGAATGAGCCGGTCGCGGTGGGCCTTTTCGACGACCCCTCCGACCCCATCCACCATATTTCGCTGGCGCAGGAGCCCGATTTGGTGGCCGTGGCGCCCGCGACGGCCAATATCATCGCCAAGATGGCAAACGGTATCGCCGACGACCTCATCTCCACCACGCTGCTTGCCACACCGCGACCCATCGTGGTCGCACCCGCCATGAACAACGGTATGTGGAAGGCGCCGGCGACGCAGGCCAATATGGCCACGCTGCGCGAGCGCGGTGTCCACGTGGTGGGGCCCGGCAGCGGCTACCTTGCCTGCGGTGACGTGGACACGGGACGCATGAGCGAGCCCGAGGGCATCGTCGAGGCCGTCTGCGAGGTGCTCAACCCCGTCCCGCAAGACCTGGCGGGCAAGCGCGTCGTGATTACCGCCGGCCCCACGCACGAGCCGATTGACCCTGTGCGCTTCATTGGCAACCGGTCGTCGGGCAAGATGGGCATCGCCCTGGCGGGGGAGGCCGCTCGCCGCGGCGCTGCGGTCACGCTTGTGCTGGGGCCGACATCGCTCGACGTGGGCCGCGGCGTGGAGTGTGTGCGCGTGCAGACCGCAGCAGAGATGCTGCAGGCGGCTCTGAGCGCCTTTCAGACGGCCGATGCGGCCATTTGCGCGGCCGCCGTCGCCGACTACACGCCTGCCGCCCCTGCGGACCACAAACTCAAAAAGGCCAACGAGCGCCTGGACCACATCGAACTGGTCGAGACGATCGATATTTTGGCCGAGCTTTCACGCCAAAAGGGAGAGCGGTGCGTGATCGGCTTTGCGGCCGAGACCGATAACGTCGTGGAGTACGCACAGCGCAAACTTGCCCGTAAGGGTTGCGATGCGATCATCGCCAACGATGTCTCGCGCGCTGATTCAGGCTTCGGAACCGATACCAACAAGGCCTGGATCGTGAGCAAAGCGGGTACGCAAGAACTTCCCGTACTAACAAAACCCCAGCTTGCAGATACAATTTTGGACTTGCTTCAAAATATTTAAAAAAGTTCTTGCACAAGGGCAAAGTTTCGGGTTAATATACTCCCTGTTGCGAGCGAGAGCAGAGCAACAAACAAAAGCTTCGGGACGTGGCGCAGCTTGGTAGCGCACTTGACTGGGGGTCAAGGGGTCGCTGGTTCGAATCCAGTCGTCCCGACCAGAAGTTTGCAGGTCAGGCACCTAGTGCCTGACCTTTTTTGTTTTAAGCAATTGCTTAATTTTGATTAAGCAACAGGGTGCTAAAAATCTACCTACGCGATATTCGCCTTTTGCGGCTACTTGCGCGTTTTGCACGCGCTTGAGCCGATTTATTAACGCGATATGAATCTACATACGCGTAGCTGGTATACAGCCGAGTACAGGCTGTATTTATCGCGGCGATTTACACGGATATAGCGGCTGTGACGAACAAGCGTGTCGCTGTATTTATTCCAGTAGTTCATTTAATCGGTAGACAAGTGGGCGATTGCAACGAAACGCCAAGCGGGATGAACTTTATACGAGGGCGCAGCTGAGGTAATGGCGGGGGAGTGCGGCGGGCGCTCTGAGAGCCGCTGTACGACCCCATTTCTCCTCAAGCCGACTACCTGTGCCACGAACATCAGACCGTTCGAGTAACCGCCAAAAGAAAAGCCCGCGCGAAGTTGCGCAGGCTTTTCGCTAGACAAGCTAGAAGACAGGCTAGAAGCACCAAGCGGGGCAGACGCAAAGCGAAGCGCTCGCGTCGTCGCCACGCGACGGCCTGCCAGTGCCGGTGACGTCGAGGAAGTACGCAGAAAGTTTCGGTAACACCGAACGCTCCCACCATAAGCTGCTAATGGCAATGGCAGAGTTGGGATTATCGTTATTCGTCACCTTGCCCTTGAAGGCCTCGTACTGGCTACCCTCGGAGGAACTCCAGGGGTAGTCAGAGGCCCAAAGGGAAGTGAAGTCGGAGGTCCAATGGGAGGTGCAGGGCGCGATCTCGGAGTAGCTGAGAAGGAACAGCCTGTCCGAGGTCGCGGTTACGGCGGCGTTCTTATCGATTCCGCCGACGTTGTTCGTGAGCTTCCTGACGGTCTTCACCTTGGACTGGAAATCGGGCGGCATGAGGCTCCAGATCTCGCCGGAGTTCATCTTCGCACGGAGCTCCGACTTCTCCCAGCCACCGGCGTTGGTGTCGGTGGCGTTCATGCGGGGCGAAATACCCGTCGAGGTGGTGAGGAACGTCAGCCCCGCCTAGCCCGAGCCGTCGGCCAAATCGTCATGGTTGATGCCGATGATGCGGTATTCGAGCGTCTTCCCATCGGTGAGCTTCATTGTGAACTTGGTGCCGGCATCCATGGCGGCCTTCGCCTTGGCGTAGGCGGGAGACGCCTTGCCCTTCGTGGCGATGTCCTCTGCCACGGCCTTCTGCTCACCGAGCGTCCAGTCCTTCGCGTCCTTGGCGATGGCCGCCTGGACGGTCGCGGAATCGGCCCCTGTGGAGCCGCCACCGGATGTTCCACCGCCCTCGACGCCACCGGTCGCCCCGCTGTTCACCGTGTTGCCGACCAGGTTGAACTGGTTTCGGATGGCCCCGGCCACGCTGGGTCCCGCGAACACGATCACCAGGCCGATGACCGCGATAATCAGGACGTACTCGATGATAGATTGCCCACGAAGGCGGATACCTCTAGGAGATGCCCCCCCCCCGGGGGGGGTGTGGTTTCTTAACCCTTTTCCACCCGGGCCCCCCTCGGCCCACAACTCCTAAAAAACAACAGCTCGCGGGAAACCGCGAGCTGTTGTTTTATCAT
>CATXML010000190.1 GCA_958372035.1 uncultured Collinsella sp.
TATACCCACGGCTCCATGTATAAGGTCACCAACGGCAATCTGCTCTTCCATGGCTGCGTGCCGCTCAACGAAGACGGCACCTTTAGCAGCATGAACTGCCTGGGCACCTGGCACGCTGGCCGCGATTATCTCGATTTTTGCGACCACATCGCCCGCCGTGCCTGGCGCGTGGGCGACCGCGACGCCCTCGACTGGATGTGGTACCTGTGGATTGGCTTTAACTCACCCGCCAGCGGACGCCTGGTGCGTACCTTTGAGCGCGCCTATATCGCCGATAAGAGCACGTGGGTCGAGCCGATGGACCCGTACTTTACACTTACCAAGTCGCCCTCGGTCTGCGACGACATCATGCGCGAGTTTGGCGTCGCTCCCATGGCATGTTCACCGACCGGTCACATCATCAACGGCCACACGCCCGTTAAAACCACCAAGGGCGAGCAGCCCATCCGCGCCAACGGTAAGCTGCTGGTCATCGACGGCGGTTTCTGTCGCGCCTACCACCCCAAAACGGGCATCGCCGGCTATACGCTCATCTCGAGCTCGCGCGGCTGCCGTCTCAAGTCGCACCGGGCCTTTACGACGGTTGCCGAGGCACTCACACGCAACGTGGACATCGAAAGCGAGACCAACCGCTTTGACGAGGCCGACCGTCGCCGCATGGTGAGCGACACCGATTCCGGAGCCAAGATCCGCAGCCAGATCCAAGACCTGCGCCAGCTGCTCGATGCATATAGAAACGGTGCTATCGAGGAGCGCGCCTAGCCCCGCCTTCGGGGATTGGCTAAACTTGCTGAGTTTGTCATCCCCACGGCGCTGCGGCGCCACCTTAAGGCAGGTTCCATGCAAAAGCTCCTCGCGCAGATCATGAAGTTTGGCGTCGTCGGCGTCATTGCCACCGTCATCGACTTTGGCATCATGAATCTGCTCCACTACGGTCTGGGCCTCAATATCCTGATCGCCAACACCAGCGGCTTTATCGTCTCGCTCGTCTTCAACTACGTCGCGAGCATGAAGTACGTGTTTGCACACAAGGAGGGCATGAGCCGCCGCCGCGAGTTCATCATCTTTGTCGTGTTGTCCGTTATTGGCTTGGCGCTCAACGACGGCATCGTGCTGGCCCTCAACGCCGGCCTGGGGCTCGAGGCCAATATCGCCAAGATTTGTGCCACCGCGCTTGTTATGGTCTACAACTTTGTGACCCGAAAGATTTTCCTGGAGGGCGACGAGACCAAGTAGCTCGGCTTTCCCGCACAGCTACGGGGACCCACGGATGACGCGCGTCGAGCGCTGTGTTGTTCGTGAGCCTTGCTCGTTTACGGGAAGATTTGCAACGTTTGCGGATTACCTCTTGAATATTTGGCGAGTTCGTATAGTTCTTGCCAAAGACCTTACGTTTCCCATGCAAAAGCTCTAAAGTATCTCGTTGCTCGATTCATCAACGCATTGGATGTGATTACGTGCGCAAGGCACTGGCACAACCTCATACCAAGCAGTTCCTCAAGTTCGCTGTCGTGGGTCTCATCTCCTTTGGCATCGACTGGGGCATGCTCATTGCGCTCGTCGAGCTGTTCCACCTCGACTTTTTGATGAGCACCACGATCTCGTTTACCACGTCTGTCGTGGTCAACTACTGGCTCAGCATGAAGTACGTGTTCGACCATCGCGAGGGCATGAGCCGCAAGCGCGAGTTCACGATCTTCACCATCTTGTCGGTGATCGGTTTGGGCCTCAACGACCTGTACATGTTTGTGGGCGTCACGTTTTTGAGCATCGGCTACCAGGCCATGAAGGCCATCGCAACGTTCCTGGTCACCTGGTACAACTACTTTAGCCGTCGCTTCTTCCTCGAGGGCGCACGTTCGTAGACGGCCCGACATTTGCTTGAAGGTATAACCGGTTGGAATTCTCGTTCCAACCGGTTTTTTGTTTGCAGAGCCTGCCGAGGAAGGCGCACAAGGCGAGAAACTGCATCCCGTTCGCATAAAGACGGGCGGCTCGGATGTTTGTCCGAACCGCCCGTTTGACGTGTTATGTCGAGGCATTTAGCCCGTTACGTAATACCAGACGACACTGTCGCCGTTGGATAGGACGTAGTTGCTGCACGCCGTGTTGGGCGCCACACCGTTAACGGAATACATCCAGCCACTCGTACCGCCGTGTTCCTTCTCGGCCAAACCGCCAATGGCGGCGACATACGTGCCGTACGACGAGCCATGTGCATTCACGGAAAGGCCCAGGGCGCACAGGGCATCGTAGGCAGTTGCGCCCTCATTAAAGGTGAAGGTGCCACCAGAAGACACGGGATTGCCCACAGCGCTCGATGTGACCGCAACCGTCACCGTGACGTAACCAGGCTGCTGCGAGCCGCCCTGATTGCCCGCAGAGGCGTTGCCACCGTTGGATGCAGACCCACCGCCAGACACCGAGCCGCCGCCCGAAGAAGAGCCGTCAGAAGAACTCGATCCACCGGCGGATTCGGAGCCCTGTCCAGCAGACGCGTTGTTGGACGTCTTGCCGCCCTTGTCTTCGGACTTCTTCTCCTTCGAATCCTTTTTGGAGTCCTTATCCGAAGATTCGGAATCGTCCTTGGATTCCGATTCATCCGACTCCTTGGATTCAGAGTCCACGGCACCAGAAGACGAGGAACCCGCCTCTGTCTTGTGAGAGGCAGCAGAGCCAGAGTCGGCAACGCTCTTCCCCGCCACGGCCCGAGTGATCCAATCGATGGACCAAGCACCGCTGGAAGAAGGTTGGACAAAGCCTAGCGACACAACGATCAAAACGGTGCAGGCGGCTGTCAGAACGCCAACAAGTGCCTTGCGCCGAGGGGCGGACGCCGCCGAAGCGGCGCCCTTTTGCTTTACATCGTCAAGCTGGATGAACGACGAGTCGGGCTGCTTGGACTCGGCGTCCTGAGGCTTACTGGACACAGCCCTCACCTACCGGCGCTTGGTGAACACGAACACGCCGATGACGGCGAGACCGATCACGCCAGCCGCCACGCCAGCGATGGCGAGCGGATTGAAGCCAGACTGCTGCGAGGGAGCCGCAGCGGACTTCTTGGCAGTGGTCGCTGCAGACGAGCCCGTGTCGGACTTGCCGGACTTGTCATCCTTCTTGCCGGACTTCTTGTCCTTCTTGCCGGACTTATCGGATTTCTTCTTGGAATCCTTATCGTCCTTGGTCTCGGTCGTAGTCGTGGTAGACGACACCGGCTTCTTACCCGGAGCAACAGCACCGCCAGCCTGTTGGCCGTTTGTGCCGTTACAGGAGCCAGAACCAGCACCGGCATTACCCGAACCGCCGTTGCCGCCAGCGGAGCCAGAGCCACCGTTACCACCAGGGTTAACAGCATTCTTGATCCACTTGGCATACAGCGTCATATCAGCCGTCACCGCAACGCTAAAGTCATATGCCTCCGTACAGGCCTCGTCGGTATACCAACCAGCGAAGGTGTAGCCTTCGCGCGTCGGATCGGCAGGCTTGGCGATAGAGCCGTTGGCGGCCGTAGTCTGAAAATCGACCTTGGACCCCTCGCCAGCGCTAAACGAAACCTTAACGCCAGCATTCAGCTTAAACAGCGTGCCAGAGTCGTTAATGTAGTACAAGTTGCCCTGGGC
>CATXML010000191.1 GCA_958372035.1 uncultured Collinsella sp.
CATGGTGATCGAGCGCGTTGATACGCTCGCGATGGGCGATTCCGAGTCCGACTTCTACATGGCCGATCACGTGGGCACGTTCTGCCTGGTCGAGAATGGCCTGACGAGCGCCGGCGCGCCCGAGTTCCTGGCTGCTTGCGAGAACGCTTTCGTTACGCGCGGCAAAATTGTCGACGGTTGGGCGGCGACGGCAGAGCTGCTGGTCACGGCGCGTTCGTAGCGCGGCGTCGCCGCACTTGGATATGTCTTTTCGAGAGAGAATCTGGTGAGGTAATGTCCGATATCAAGAATCTGGCCGGGGACACGCGCCCTATTGGCGTATTCGACTCGGGTCTTGGTGGTCTGACGGTTGCGCGCGCCATCGCGACGGCGCTGCCGCACGAGTCCGTCTACTACTTCGGCGACACAAAACGCTGCCCCTACGGCACGCGCACCGAGGATGAGGTGCGCTCGTTTGCGTTGCAGGCGGGCCGTTGGCTGTCGAAGCACGACGTCAAGATTATGGTCATCGCCTGCAACACGGCGACAGCTGCGGCCTTACGTCTGGCCCAGCAGGTGCTCGACGTTCCCGTGATCGGCGTGATCGCGCCGGGTGCCCGTGCGGCAATCAACAGCACCCGTTCGCGTCGCGTGGGCGTGCTCGCCACCAACCTCACCATTCGCTCGGGCGCTTACACGCGCGCCATTCAGGATCTAGATGCCGGCGTCGACGTATACGGCTGCCCCGCCTCGAGCTTTGTCGAGGTTGTCGAACACGAGCTCGCCTCGGGTGCGCATCTGCAAGAGCAGTGGCTTGAGAACGAGGACATCTTCGATACGCCTGCCGTGCGTGCGCTGGTGGGTGCCACGGTTGAGCCACTGCGCGACCACGGTATCGATACCGTGGTGCTCGGCTGTACGCATTTTCCGCTGTTGGTGGGACCTATCCGCCATGCGCTGGGGTCTGGGGTGCGCGTCGTGAGTTCCGCCGAGGAGACCACACGAGAGCTGACCGATATCCTCACGCGCCGTGAGCAGCTGGCGGGCGATGCCGCCGAGCCACAGCATCGCTTTGCCACCACGGCCGATAACATTGCCGAGTTTGCGGTGGCGGGCAGCTTTATCTTTGGTCAGCCGCTCAAGAGCATCGAACATATCGATATCGATGAGCTGGAATAGATGTAAGGCAGCCGCCAAAGCCTTCGCCACATCTTTTGCCGAAAGGATATTTCTATGGAGTACATGCAGGTCAACCGCGCCAACGGCCGCGCCGCCAACGAGTTGCGTCCCGTTAAGCTCACCCGTGGCGTCATGAAGCACGCCCACGGTTCGTGCTTGGCCGAGTTCGGCGACACGCGCGTGCTGTGCGCCGCCACCATCGAGGAGGGCGTGCCGGGCTGGCGAAAGGGAGCTAAGGCCGGCTGGGTGACCGCGGAATACGCCATGCTGCCGACGTCGACCGGCAAGCGCTGCAAGCGCGAACACGCCAACCGCAAGGGCCGCTCCATGGAGATCGAGCGCCTCATTGGCCGCAGCCTGCGTACCGTCGTCAACATGAAAGCGCTCGGCGAGTACACCGTCACCGTCGACTGCGATGTGATTCAGGCCGATGGCGGTACGCGTACGGCGAGCATTACCGGCGCCTGGGTGGCGCTGCACGACGCCCTCGCCATGTGGGTCGAGGCGGGCCAGATCGAGCGCATCCCGCTTACCGGCCAGGTGGCCGCCATCTCCATGGGCGTTGTCGACGGCAATACGCTGCTTGACCTCGATTATTCCGAGGACAGCCATGCCGAAGTCGACATGAACCTCGTCGCCACCGACACCGGTGAGATGATCGAGCTCCAGGGCACTGGCGAGCAGGCGCCCTTTGACCGTAAGCGCCTCAACGCCCTGCTCGACTTGGGCGACAAAGGCATCGCCGAGCTCATCGAGCTTCAGCGCCAAGCCATCGCCTAACCTGCCAAAAAGGGACAGGTTTATTTTGGCAGGTTTTATCTGGGAAAACGTCGAAGTATAAGACTGCCGTTGATTGAGAGGGGAGAGGCGGAGGCCCTCGTCGCCCTCGGCGCGGCATTGCTATAGAGACAAGGAGACCACTCATGGCACTTGAGAAGATCGACATCGACACCCTCGACCCGGCGGCGACCATTGTCGTGGCAACGGGCAACGCCCATAAGCTCACCGAGATCGAGGCCATTTTGGGCAAGGTCATGCCCGAGGTGCGCTTTGTGGCGCTCGGCCAGCTGGGCGAATTTGAGGACCCCGAGGAAAACGGCACGACGTTTTTGGAGAACGCCATCATCAAGGCGCAGGCTGCCGTCGAAGAGACGGGGCTCATGGCCATTGCCGACGATTCGGGCCTGGTCGTCGACGCGCTGGACGGTGAGCCCGGTGTGTATAGCGCGCGCTACGCGGGCGTTCACGGCGACGATGCCGCCAACAATGCCAAGCTGCTCGTGAATCTGGAAGGCGTGGCAGACGAGGACCGCACCGCGCGCTTTATGAGCGTCGTTGCGCTCATCGATACGGACGGCCTGGTCACCTATGGCGAGGGCGCCTGTGAGGGCGTTATCGCGCACGAGGGCCGCGGCGATCACGGCTTTGGCTACGACCCGCTGTTCCTGCCGGTCGATACGCCGGGCAAGACTATGGCCGAGCTCACGGCGGACGAGAAGAACGCCATCAGCCATCGATTCCATGCGCTCGAGCACCTATCCGCCAAACTGACGGGCGAGGAGTAGGCCGTGCGTGCGGTGGTTCAGCGCGTGCTCAACGCCGGCGTGACGGTCGACGGCGAGTACGTGGGCAAAATTGGGCGCGGCTATCTGGTGCTGTTGGGCGTGGGCCACGGCGACACGCGCGCCGAGGCTGATAAGCTGTGGGGCAAGCTCCGCGGCTTGCGCATTAACGAGGACGAGAACGGCAAGACCAACCTGGCACTTGCCGATGTCGACGGCGAGGTTCTCGTAGTGTCGCAGTTCACGCTGTTCGCCGATTGCCGTCACGGCCGCCGCCCATCGTTTACCGATGCCGGCGCCCCCGATGTTGCCAACGAGCTCTACGAGTACTTCTTGACGCTCGTTCGCAAAGATGTCGAACACGTGGCGCACGGCATCTTTGGCGCCGATATGAAAGTCGACTTGGTCAACGACGGTCCGTTCACCATCGTCCTCGATACCGACAATCTGTAAGTAGCCAAATTAGCTACTTGCGTATGGCGGCAGCAGGGTGCTATAGTATTAGAGTTTTGTCTAAGTTAGGGGTATTATCCCCTTTTTGAATTGCACCTTCTGGAGGCCCTGTTCATGGAAGAGATGGAAGTCAATCACGTCGACGACATCCACGAGAAGCTGACCGATATGGTGGGCGATCGCGTCAAGGTGAAGGCCAACATGGGCCGCACCCGCGTCGTCGAGCGCATGGGCACCATCAAGAGCGTCCACCCCGCCGTCTTTATCGTCGAGGTTGACGAGCGTCGCGGGCGCAAGTCGCGTCAGTCCTACCAGTATATCGATGTCCTCACCGGTCAGGTCGAGCTGTTCGACCCCGAGAGCGGCGAACATATCTTTACCCCGCTCGGCAACCAGCTC